>JBNJGR010000172.1:0-5892 GCA_051747885.1 Bacteroidota bacterium
CCACAATATTAACATTTAAAGTTGATAAAATAATGAATAATTATTAAAAAGAGAAGCCCCTGAATTCTATATTTGTTGAATGCTGAAACTGGGTTTAATAGGAGACATCAAACAACTGGAGCCTTACGCGAAAAAATTAGAAAAGCAGAAAGACATCCACATTGCCGGCAAATCGTCGGTTGGAACAAATACCGACACCGGAAATTTTCATTTTTCCATCCCTGAGTTTAACCGGATAGAATTAATTGAGCGTGCTGATGCGTTGCTTATCAACCGCTTTTCGTTGCTTCCTTTTGATTTACTTAGCACCATTGTAAAAAAAAGGAAACACATTTTTGCGGCCGAATACCCTCAATTACCTGTTGAAAAATGCCAGCAAATTGCCAGCCTGGCCGCAGAGGCTCAAACTGTTATACAGATCATCAACCCATTTTATTACTTACCTCCGGTACTATGGTTAAGCCACAACCTGAAAAAACCTGCTTTTATTGATATTTCATACTTTAAAAACGAACCTGAAATTTCCCAACCGCTGCTCGTTCTTCTTTTAATGCTTAAAGACATTACAGGCACATTACCCAAAAAAATCGGAGCCGTCTCCTTCCATTCAGCAAAAAATCAAACAGAATTCAATAATGTACGGCTCGAATTTGGAGATGCTTCGGCAGTGAACCTTAATTTTGGAAGTGTAAATACTGCCAGTGAATTTAAACTTAAGGCATGGACTGCCGGACAGGTTGTTTCTTTTGATTTTGGAACCCGGCATTACGGCTGTAATAATTCCAGTATTGATACAAGCCCTTTTAAAAACATCAGTGAAACCGGGAGTTTTTCTCAAGGAATAACCGATATGAACCGAAACCTGACCGGCATTGAAGACTATTTAACAGTACTACATGCTGTTGAAAAAATTAACCTGAAATTGAATCAATTTTCAATTTCTCAAACCCGCTAAAAAATTACTTTTGCCGCAATATTTTTCAGGCTGGGGCGTTACATGTACGAAGTTGTAAACAGCAACATATCCAGACTGAACTTAACCGGCTTGTAATGAACAGAAAATGGCAGGTTGCCAAATATTTAATTATTGATTTTTTTGCTGCAGCAATAAGCTGGACTGCCTTCTTTATTTATCGCAAAGCAGTTATTGAACCCCAACTTTTAGGTGTCGAAGTTCCGATTGAATTTACTCACCGCTATTACATGGGGCTGGCAGTAATTCCTGTACTGTGGCTCCTGTTCTATTATATAACCGGATTTTACGATAACATTTACAGGCGATCGCGGTTACTGGAACTGGGACAAACTTTTTTCACTTCATTAACCGGAGTGATTGTCATCTTTTTTGCCCTAATTCTCGACGACTTTATCGGTTCCTATAAAAATTATTACAACCTGTTTTTTACGCTATTCGGACTTCATTTTTCCCTCACCTATTTTTTCAGGCTTGTATTAACAACCCAAACCATTCACCGGATTCATAAACGAAAAATCGGATTCAATACCCTTTTGATTGGCAGCAACGAGAAAGCAGAAAAAGTGTACAAAGAAATGTCGAGCCAAAAACGCCCGGCCGGGAATCTTTTTACCGGTTTTGTGGGAGTTGAAAACAACGACGACAGGATACTCGGAAAATACCTGCCTCAACTGGGGAAAATTAATCAGCTAAATGAAATAATTGAAAGGCACAATATTGAGGAGGTAATTATTGCCACCGAAACCCGTGAACACGAAAAATTAAACGGAATTTTAACCGTTCTTGAAAACAGGCAGGTAACCATCTGGGGAATCCCCGATTTGTACGATTTCCTTTCGGGCACGGTAAAATCAAATGCAATTTACGGCAGTCCGCTAATAAAAATATCAAACGGGCTGATGCCTGCCTGGCAGGAAAAAACCAAACGATTGCTGGATATTGTTTTATCGTTCATTGCAATTATTATTTTCCTGCCTGTTTTTCTGATTCTTGCAACTATTATAAAAACCACTTCAAAAGGTCCGGTTATTTACAAACAGGAAAGAATCGGGAGGTTTGGCAAGCCTTTTAAAATCCTCAAGCTTCGCAGTATGGTTCATGGTGCAGAAAACGGCAGACCAGCGCTTTCGAGTGAAAATGACGAACGCATTACAAAAATTGGCCGGTTTTTGCGCAAAACCCATCTCGATGAAATTCCACAATTTTTTAACGTGATAAAAGGCGACATGTCGCTGGTAGGACCCCGGCCCGAAAGAAAGTTCTATATTGAACAAATTGTGAAACAGGCACCACATTACACTCACCTGCATAAACTCAGGCCGGGTATCACTTCGTGGGGCCAGGTAAAATACGGTTACGCTTCCAACGTGGACGAAATGCTCGAACGACTTCCGTATGACATGGTGTATCTGAAAAACATTTCGCTTTACATTGACTTTAAAATACTCATTTACACACTTATGGTAGCTTTCAAGGCGAACGGGAAGTAATTTTTTTCGGGATTATTTTTGAAAACCTGGTTTAATCATCCACGCAATTGAATTCTAACCAACTCCCTGTATTCAGGCCCGTGAGGCTTTAAAATACTCCGGTAAAAAATGAGTTCATTAATGGTAACTGTTTGTAAAAATGTTTCCCGGTATTTATCCACAGCCTCGTAAAACACCTTTTTGTTTTTCAGGTATTTTATCCGGGCCAGCGTAAGATGAGGTTTGAACGGCCGTTTTTCAGCTTGAAACCCCAGTTTTGTCAACCGGTTATCTGTTTCAGCTGCCAGCTGTTGTAATATTTCACCTTCATTAACAGGCACAAATAAAACCCGTGGCATTCCTCTGTTTTTGAAAAACTCCAGCCCTTCAAGCCGAAAAGTGAAAGCAGAAAACATTTTAACTACCTGATTCAGTTCCTCGCCAATTTCATCCACCTGCGACGGGAGTGTATCGCCCAAAAATTTCAGGGTAAGATGAAGATGGTTGGGGTCCACCCATTTCACCTGTTCGCCGGCAAGTTTTTGCTTCAGGTCTTTCATTGTTTCCTGCAAAACAGGTGAAGGCTCAACTTTTACGGCAACAAATGTTCGCAAAAAATCCGTCATCCTATAAAATTTAAAGGTAGCCCACTTCAACAAGGGTTACAATTTCTTCCAAAACGCGGTCTTCGCCCTCCGGATCGTACTCCGATTTTAAATCGCTGCCAAACAACCGTGCAATTCCCTGCCAGAAAAAGGCACTGAAGCCACCTCTGAATTCTTTAATAAGCGTGTATGAAGTACGTTCAGCTTCACGATCAATCAGTTTGAGCAAAATCCTGCCTTCCGAAATAGTCATGCGTTTCATTTCGTCTTTGTACTGATCGAGCAACTGCTGTTCCAGGTCTTTCATCAGCTTTTTCCGTTCCCTGTCACTTTCCAGTTCCATGTAAACGGGTTCATATTGCTGAAGCATTTCGCCCGCAAGTTTGGCATACGGAAGTACCTTCTTAACTTTGCTCACGAGCCTGTTATATCGTCGTTTCTCCCTTCGGTTTTCAAACTTCCGCTCAGGGATAACCCATATTTCCTGTATATTTTTATGGATAATTGTATCACCGTCTTTAATCATCCCCATCATAATGTCGGAAGAATCTCTAACCTGTGCCTGCGAGAGAAGTCCGAAAAAGAGTGAAACGACAAATAATAAAGCTCTATTTTTTAAAAATTTCTTCATTTTTAACTTTAACGAAGATATCTGTTTTCAATTATTACACGTGCAAAGTTTATATCTTTGAACCGTTTTTACAACTATAAATTTACGGAATGCAAACAAATATCAATTCAGAAATTGGCAACCTGGAGGGAGTCATTATTCACCCCCCGGGTTCTGAAGTGGAAAACATGACACCGGAAAATGCCGAACGGGCACTTTACAGCGACATCCTGAACCTTTCCATTGCCTCGCAGGAATATGCGCAGCTTGCACAGGTTCTGAAAAAAATTTCAAAAGTTTATACTATAAAAAAGCTGCTGGCAGATATTCTTGATAACGAAACCGCAAAAAGCACTTTACTTAGAAGCATTTGCAGCCATGAATGTGTTACCGGAATGGAAGAAAAACTGGCGGAGAACACACCTGAAAAACTTGCCAGTCTTTTAATAGAAGGCTTTTTGCTTGAGCGGAATAATTTAACCAACTACCTGAGCAATGAAAAATTTCTGATGCGCCCGCTGCACAATCTTTTTTTTACCCGCGACTCGGCCATGGGAATGAACGGTAATATGCTTATCGGCCGTATGGCCAACCCTGTTCGTGAACGCGAAGCTATGATTTCAGAGGCCATTTTTAATTACCATCCTCTTTTTGAAACCACAACACTCAATCCGCTAAAACCACATAACGGAATTCCTTTCGACAACAAAGCAACGCTTGAAGGCGGCGATTTTCAGGTCATCCGCGACGATATTTATGTTATTGGAACAGGCATGCGCACCACTACACAGGGGATTGATTTTGTGATTGAAAATATCAAACGGCAGCAAAAAGGAATCCACCATCTTATTGTTCAGGAGTTACCGTCGAAACCCGAATCGTTTATTCACCTCGACATGGTTTTCACCAACCTGAACACCGATGAATGCATGGTTTACGAGCCAGTGGTTTACGGGTTAAGCCGCTATAAAACCATTTATATTCAAATTGATAACGGGAAAGTTAAAATCAGTGAAAAACCCAATATTCCCGAGGCACTGAAACAACTGGGAATTGATTTAAAACCCATTACCTGCGGGGGCAAAAAAGATCCCTGGACGCAGGAACGTGAGCAATGGCACAGTGGCGCCAATTTTCTGGCATTTGCACCCGGAAAGATTATCGGATACGAACGGAATGTAAACACGCTGGAAGAACTGAACAACAACGATTACGAAATTATTAAGGCAGTTGATTTGATTGCAGGAAAAGTAAATGTGGATGATTACAGCAAATGCGTGGTAACCATTGCCGGTTCTGAGCTGGCCCGAGGCGGTGGCGGTGCCCGCTGTATGACCATGCCGTTTAAACGCGCTGCTGTGAATTGGTAGGAAAGTGTAGTTATTAATATTAATTGCAAAGTTTAATATTGAAAAAACAGGCCAGATAAAAATGCGAAAACTCAAAATAAACGAACTCAACCGGCTTTCGGCCGACGAATTCAAACAAACCCAAAAAACGCCACTGGTAGTTGTGCTCGACAATATTCGCAGTTGCAACAATATTGGCTCGGTGTTTCGCACTTCCGACGCTCTTTTGGTTGAAAAAATTTACCTCTGCGGAATTACAGCTACCCCACCCAACAAAGAAATTCACAAAACGGCCCTTGATGCCGAAAAATCAGTAGAGTGGGAATATTTTAAAAAAACTGCAGATGCCTTAAAAAAACTGCATGAGAACGGGTATAAAATTTATGCAGTGGAACAGGTTGAAAACAGTATTTCGCTGCCCGATTTCAGGCCGGCACCTGAAGAAAAACCAGCCCTGATTTTTGGCAATGAAGTTAAAGGAGTTCAGCAAAAAATAGTGGATTTATGCGACGGAGCCATTGAAATTCCGCAGCATGGCACCAAACATTCTTTCAATATTTCAGTAAGCGCCGGAATTGTTTTGTGGGATGTTTTTCAAAAAATGCGTAATTTTATTCCTGAACTAAAAAACTGAATAGCATGATTTCCCCGAAAACTGTTCCGGAAGAATTCATTCATTTCATTTGGGAAAACCGGCTTTTTCATAACAAATCGTTAAAAACCCTGCCGGGCGAAAAAGTTGAAATTGTAAATACCGGCCGCAGAAACACCAATGCCGGGCCCGATTTTTTCAATGCTCAGGTAAAAATTGACGACACACTTTGGGCAGGAAATATTGAAATCCATAAAAAAGCCTCCGACTGGGAAAAGCACAACCATAATA
>JBNJGR010000173.1:0-2192 GCA_051747885.1 Bacteroidota bacterium
GGCTATTATTCTAACAGCACGCATTTTGGGTTTTGAAATGGGTGTTGCACGGGTAATTGGTGCTGTTGTTTTTGCCGTGGTCATCGGTTCGGCTATGTCGCTCATTTACCGCAAAGAAGAAAAAGCAAAAAATGAAGAGCAACTGAGTTTTCCGGATGTGCCCGAGAAACGTCCCATGTGGCAAACATCCCTTCACTTTTTCACCCTGGTGCTGATTCTCGTTTTTGCCAACTGGGGAAAGCCGGGCGATGGAGTAACTGATGGCGCCTGGTACTGGATTTGGGCCAACAAATGGTACATCACTTCGGCATTCGGGCTGATACTTGTATATTCATTAATCGCCATTCTGAAAATTAAATGGCAGCATGTGCTGCTTGCAACTTTAGCAACTGCAGCTTCGGCATTATTAAGCTCATCACCTCAAATACCTATGGTAGTAGCCATTGCCGGGCTCAGCGTGATCACCTTAATCGACAAACGAGACCAGGACAATAAAGAATGGACCATCTCGGCATGGGATTTCACCAAGCAAATAATGCCGCTGCTGGCCATTGGCGTGCTGGCCGCCGGTTTTTTGCTTGGTTCAACCCACGGAGATACCGCATTGGCAGGCATTATTCCAAACGAATGGGTGGCCAACCTGGTAGGCGGAAATTCTATATTTTCCAACTTTTTCGCCTCCATCGTGGGAGCATTTATGTATTTCGCTACTCTAACTGAAGTACCTATTTTGCAGGGACTTTTAGCTGCCGGAATGGGAAAAGGTCCGGCCCTGGCTCTGCTACTTGCAGGTCCATCACTGTCATTGCCAAACATGCTTGTAATCCGTGGCGTGATAGGCACACAAAAAACATTGGTTTACATCCTTCTGGTGGTTGTAATGGCTACCATTTCAGGATTAATTTATGGAACATTCTTTTAAAAACTTGAATTATACAAAAAAATAAATTAGCATAAAAATGGACAGAAGAAATGCAATGAAAGTAGCTGCCGGTGCTATTGCAGCTGGTGGAGCCGGTCTGGTTACACTTACCACTGCTTTTAAACCGGAAAAACAATTTGTTCCGGAAGCTCAGAATCTGGAATACAATCCGGCAGAAACCAATTGGAAATATTTCCATCTGGACCCTTACGTAACAGCTCAACTGGCATACGATAAATACAGCGAAGGTAGCTGCATGTATGCCACGGTAAGCAGTGTTGTGTTGCAACTGGCTGAAAAATTTGGTCAACCGTTTTCGTCATTTCCTATCCACATGTTTAAATACGGGCATGGCGGAATCGGAGGTTTTGGATCGGTTTGCGGAGCACTGAACGGCGCAGCAGCGCTTATTGGTTTGCTTATTACCGATAAAAGCGTACAGGATAAAATGATTGCCGATATTTTTCAGTGGTATGAAAGCGAACCCATGCCAGCTTTCAAACCAAAAAATGCGGTAGAAGATTTTACGCCTGTGAAAAGCGTTTCCAGTTCGGTGTTGTGCCATGCGTCAAACACCAACTGGTGCAAAGAATCAGGATTCAGCGTTGGTAGTGCTGAACGAAAAGAACGATGCCGGCGTTTAACCGGTGACGTGGCGCAAAAAGTTTCTGCTTCGCTCAATGATATTTTTACAAACGCCTATGTAACAAACACCCACAGCAATGAAGAAGCAAATTCATGTATGGCATGCCATGGAACTGAGGGAAAACTAAAAAACACCTCAGGAAATATGAGTTGCACCTCCTGCCATTCGGAATCCATTGGGCACAAAGTTTTTGGGGATGTGCATTATAAATTTATGAAGGAACATTAATATGAAAATTTTAATTCTATGCACCGGAAACAGTTGCCGCAGCCAGATGGCCCACGGATTTTTGAAATCGTTCGACGACAGGCTTGAAGTAGCTTCGGCAGGCACTGAAGCCTCCGGTAAACTCAATCAGAAAGCCGTGGAGGTGATGAAGGAAATCGGAATTGATATCAGCGATCACACTTCAGATTCAGTTGATTTATACCTCGACAAAGAATGGGACTTCGTAATTACCGTTTGCGGCGGCGCCAGCGAAAACTGCCCGGCTTTTCTGGGCAAAGTAAAACACCGGCTGCACATTGGGTTCGACGACCCGTCGCACGCCACCGGAACCCCGGAATTTATTCAAAGTGAATATTACCGCGTGCGTGATGAAATTAAAGAAGCATTTTGGAAATT
>JBNJGR010000173.1:2292-5838 GCA_051747885.1 Bacteroidota bacterium
TGGGTTCGACGACCCGTCGCACGCCACCGGAACCCCGGAATTTATTCAAAGTGAATATTACCGCGTGCGTGATGAAATTAAAGAAGCATTTTGGAAATTGTATAGCGAAACGGTAATACCCAACTTAAAATGAGGACAAAAGATATAAAAGGAATTGTTAAAGAGAAGTACGGTTCAATTGCCAGCCAAAGCAGCCTTCTGGAACAACAGCAGGGATGCTGTGGTTCGTCGGGTTGTTGTGGCGAACTGGAATTCAGCATGATTGGCGACGAATATACCAACGTGACAGGTTATAATCCGGATGCGGATTTGGGCCTCGGCTGCGGACTGCCTACCGAATTTGCCGGAATCAACCCCGGCGATAGTGTGCTCGATTTGGGCAGTGGCGCAGGGAATGATTGTTTTGTGGCCCGCACCCTCGTTGGTGAAACCGGAAAAGTGACCGGCCTCGATTTTACAGAGAATATGGTGGAGAAGGCCAAAATCAACCTCCAAAAAACAGGTTTTAAAAACATCGAATTTATTCAGGGCGATATTGAAAATATACCCCTGCCCGACTCCACTTACGATGTGGTAATCAGCAACTGCGTGCTCAACCTGGTACCCGACAAGCAAAAAGCATTTGCCGAAATTTACCGTTTACTGAAACCGGGCGGGCATTTTTGTATTTCGGATGTGGTATTAAACGGTGAACTTCCGGCAGGTATAAAAGAAGCTGCTGAAATGATTGCCGGTTGTGTATCCGGAGCATTGCAAAAAGCTGAGTACCTGAAAATAATTAATGGAAAGGGATTTTCAGAAATTCAGGTTCAAAAGGAAAAATCTATTGAGATACCTGTATCCATCCTGAAAAAACACCTTGCCGAAAACGAAGTACAGCAATTTGTAAATTCCGGCACCGGAGTTTACAGCATTACCGTAACTGCAACAAAATAACCCGATGAATAAGCAACAAAAACGAATCGGTTATTTCGAAAAATATTTAACCATCTGGGTGGCTTTGGGTATCCTTGCGGGAATTGGCGTGGGGTATCTGTTCGGCGATGGAATTGAAGTCATAAGCAGCATTGAGGTTGCCAGGGTAAATATACCGGTTGCCATTTTAATCTGGCTAATGATTTACCCGATGATGCTCCAGGTTGATTTTACCAGCATAAAACAAGTGGGCAAAAAGCCTCGTGGTGTTGTATGGACGGTAATTATTAACTGGGCAATTAAACCTTTTACCATGGCATTTTTTGCATGGATATTCTTTTCAAAAATCTATTCTGCCTGGATTGACCCGGCGCTTGCCGGCGAATACATTGCCGGGGCCATTATTTTGGGGGCAGCACCCTGTACGGCCATGGTTTTTGTGTGGAGTTACCTCACCGATGGCGACCCCAATTACACGCTGGTGCAGGTTTCTGTCAACGACCTGATTATTCTGGTAGCGTTTGTGCCAATTGTAGGTTTGTTACTCGGAATTACAAATATTTCCATTCCTTATGAAACACTGGTAGCCAGCGTAATCATTTTTGTGGTTGTTCCGCTGGTGGCAGGAGTCATTACCCAGCGGATTTTAATAAAACGCCGCGGAGACGAGTGGTTCAAAAAAGTATTTTTACCCAAACTGAAACCGGTAAGCATTATTGCGCTTTTGGTTACACTGGTGCTGCTGTTTGCCTTCCAGGGGCAAAATATCCTGAATAACCCGCTGATTATTTTACTGGCTGCCGTTCCGCTGGTGATTCAAACCTACTTTATTTTTTTCCTGGCCTGGTTTGGAGGCAAAAAACTAAAACTTCCGTATCAAACCTGCGCACCGGCAGCCATGATTGGCGCCAGTAATTTTTTCGAGCTGGCTGTGGCAGTTGCCATTGCGCTTTTCGGATTAAATTCTCCGGCAGCACTTGTAACAGTTGTTGGTGTGCTGGTTGAAGTTCCTGTTATGTTGTCGCTGGTGGCGCTGGCAAACAAATGGAAGTACTAAACCTCCAAAACTCCCCTTTTCCATTCAGAAATTATTCAAAAAACAAACCTGAAGAAGGGTTGTTGTAGATTTATTACTCTTTGAGGGAGATGCTAAACAAAATGTTCTCATGTTTTGCGTGGTATAAAATAATCCGTTTATGTTGGAAATCATCATTATAAGTATTGCCGCATTTTTTACAGCCATTCTTACCTTTTTTTCAGGATTCGGATTGGGAACCATTTTGATGCCGGTTTTTGCCCTGTTCTTTCCGGTGGATATTGCCATCGCATTAACCGGCTTGGTACATTTTGCCAACAACATTTTCAAAATGGGCCTGGTGGGGAAAATGGCAAGCAAGCCGGTACTCATCCGGTTTGGTATTCCCGCCATCCTGGCCTCTTTTGCCGGAGCGTGGATTTTGATGCGGATTACCAGATTACCCTCGGTTTACGAATACGAACTGTGGGGAAATAATTTCGAAATAACACCCGTGAAACTTATTATAGCTGTTTTGCTGCTTTTCTTCTCCCTGCTCGAAGTTTTGCCGGTGTTGCAGAAAATTGAGTTTGGCAGAAACAGACTGATTCTCGGCGGCATTCTGAGTGGATTTTTTGGTGGCCTGGCCGGTATTCAGGGCGCTTTCCGGAGTGCTTTTCTTATAAAAAGCGGACTTTCAAAAGAAGCATTTATTGCTACCGGTGTCATCATTGCCTCACTGGTTGACATCACAAGGTTGTCGGTGTATGCATCGCGGTTTTCCTCTTCGGGCCTGTCGGAGAATATAATGCTTCTCATTTCAGCAACAATTGCAGCGATTGCCGGTGCATTTGCCGGGAAAAAACTATTAAAAAAAATAACCTTACGCACTGTCCAGCTTCTGGTTGCCGTTATGTTGGTTATTATCTCCATTGGATTGGGAATGGGAATCATCTAAGCAGTTTAATCAATCAGGCTAAAATTAAAATTGAGAATATTCTGTCATAGCGAAAAAATTGCCATTTAAGATAAGCTGCCAGATTCAGTTTTTATTTCCAAAATGATTATTGGGGAAACTGGTTTAACATTATGCCGATAAAAAAACTCAACAAAACAGCAGGAGTTGGTGTTTCAATTAAGTCATTTTACATTAATTTTTTGGTTTGACCCAAGGGTTTTATGTAATGGCGTTACCTGACAATGGATGGTTAAATTATAAGACAAAAATTATGAACCTGAAAAAAATGTTGTTCCATTCAAAAGATGTCCGCTCATTTTTTATAATCCGGTTAATTGTCGGGCTTGTTTTTTTATCCGAAGGCATTCAGAAGTTTCTTCTTCCCGAAATTGTAGGTGTGGGGCGATTTGAAAGTATCGGTTTCGCGAATCCTGAGTTTTGGGCTTACCTGGTGGCAAGTTTCGAAGTTGTTTGCGGGGTGCTGCTATTAACCGGCTTGCTCACACGACTGGCTGTCCTGCCTCTGTTGACCATCATGGCAACTGCATTAATCAGTACTAAAATTCCCATTTTGCTGAATGAGGGTTTCTGGTTTATGGCCCATGCCGCCCGCACAGATTTCGCCATGACCATGCTGCTTATTTTTTTATTGATAAAC
>JBNJGR010000174.1:0-5822 GCA_051747885.1 Bacteroidota bacterium
ATGAAACCATTCCTCGGGGGAACAATCCTCACCGATGAACGGGTAACCCGCCAATTGCCTTTTTTATTTCTTCTTGCCTTTTTTGCCCTGGTGTTAATTACCAACCGCAACTGGTCGGAACGCACCATCAGGCAAATTGAAGTATTGCAGGACACGCTCGAAGAGTTGCGGTCTGAATCGATTACACTTTCGGCCAAACTGATGGATGCCAGCAGGCCGTCGGAAGTGGTGGAGAAAGTTACGGAGTCGGGAATTGGATTGGAGGAGCCTACCAGGCCTCCCCGGAAAATTAAAGTTCAAAAGAAGTAAAAGGTGGATATCAGAAAGTCAATAGTATCGCGCATAGCCATTATTTATTTCATACTGCTGTTGTTTGGAATAGCGGTAATTTTTAAAATGGTTTCTGTTCAGCAAATTAAAAATGAACGGTGGGCGCAAATTGCTAAAAATCTGGAAGAAAATACACTTCGTGTTGAACCCAACCGTGGGAATATTTGCGCCGACGATGGCAGTGTTTTAGCCACTTCAGTTCCCGGGTATTTTGTCAGAATTGACCTGGCAGCCGAAGGGGTGAAACGGGTGTTTAACAACCAAAGCGACTCGCTGGCTCATGCACTTTCTGCTTTTTTTAAAGATGCATCGAAAAATGTATATGCAAGAAGACTGAATGAAGCCTACCGGAAAGGCGATCGCGGATTTATGCTCACCCCGCGCAAAGTGGACTACCATGAACTTCAGCAAATCAAGAAATTTCCCATATTACGCCGTGGGCGTTTTGGCGGGGGAATGATTATTGAACAGGAAAACAAAAGGTTAAATCCATTGGGATCGCTCGCGCTCCGCACTATTGGCGATTTGAACAAAGGAGCTTACGGCGGGGTGCACGGTAATATTGGTTACACCGGACTTGAGGGAGCTTACGAACAATATTTGAAAGGCAAGGAAGGCATCAGCTACAAAGAAAACCTTTCGGGGCGTTGGGTTACCCGGACAGAAATTGAGCCCCGCAATGGGATGGATCTTATAACGACCATTAATATTAAACTGCAGGATATTACTGAGAGTGCACTTTTTCGGCAGCTGGAAAAAATGAATGCCGACTGGGGAACTGCCATTTTAATGGAAGTTGAAACCGGCGAAATTAGAGCGATTTCGAATCTTGGAAGAGAAAACGGCTACTATTTTGAAAATTATAATTATGCCATGGGGCATGCCGGCAACTACGAGCCCGGTTCAACATTCAAACTGGTTTCGCTGGTGGCTGCAATGGAAGATGGATTAATTGATACGAGCGATGTTTTTGATACCGGCAGCGGCGTTTGGAAATACAAAGGACAAACTATTTACGACAGCGACTACCGGTACGGTGGCCACGGGGAAATGACCGTCAAAGAAATATTCGAGAAATCTTCCAACGTAGGTGTCGCCAAAATAATTACATCGTGTTATGAAAAGAGTCCGGAAGATTATGTGGATCGGATTTACAATTTTGGTTTGAATAAACCTCTCGGAATGGAGATTAAAGGTGAAGGCCAGCCTTTTTTTAAGTACCCGGGCGACTCCGACTGGTGGGGAACCACATTAGCCTGGATGTCGTATGGTTACGAATCAAAAATGACTCCGCTTCAGGTACTCACATTTTACAATGCCGTTGCAAATGACGGACGAATGGTAAAGCCCCGGATGGTAAAAGAAATCAGGGATAAAGGCATGTTGGTAAAGCAATTTAAAACCGAAGTGTTGAACCCAATGATTACAACTAAGGAAACACTGGGAAAAGCTCAAAAATTGCTTGAAGGGGTTTGCGAAAACGGTACCGGACAATCGCTTCAGAATCCGTGGTTTAAAATTGCCGGTAAAACCGGAACAGCGCAGGTGGCAACCGGTCAGGCAGGTTATGAAAAAGGAATGTACTTGGCCTCTTTTGCGGGTTATTTTCCAGCTGACGATCCGAAATATTCCTTAATAGTAACAGTGAATAACCCGCGTGGCGGAACTTATTACGGCGGTTCGGTAGCCGGACCTGTATTTAAGGAAATTGCCGAGAAAGTGTATGCGGTGCGTATTCTCTTCGATGATGCTCCGGAAGAAAAACCATTGCCCTCCAAACCACAATTGCCTGAAATTAAAAACGGTAATCCTGAAAATATTATTCGGCTGGCAGAGGAGTTAAGCATTGAAAATATGGAAGGCAAACCTTCTTCAGGGCTTGTAAAAGTTAAAAAAGTTGACAACCGGATTATTCTGGATGAAAATGAAACAGCAGTTGGCACTGTGCCCGATGTGACAGGAATGGGGGCCAGCGAAGCCATTTTTTTACTGGAAAATGCCGGGCTACAGGTGCGTTTGAAAGGCATGGGCAAAGTTGTTCAGCAGTCGCTGACGCCGGGTGCAAAGGCTAACCGTGGCGATATTGTTTATATAACACTGGGATGAAAATGAATTTAAAAAAACTACTGGAACATATTGATTTTTTCGAAGTACATGGAAAAACCAACCGCGAAATTGAAGGTATTGAATTCGATTCACGCAAGATTAAAAAAGGTTTTGCTTTTGTAGCCCAGCGCGGATTGCATGCCGACGGGCACCGGTTTATTCCGGCGGCACTTGAAAATGGCGCTGCAGTAGTTTTTTGTGAAGATTTTCCGACTGATTTACCTGCCGGTGTTACGTTAGTTTCAGTAGAAAATTCCGGTTTGGTTTTGGGAAAACTGGCCGCAGCTTTTTATGGTTTTCCTTCCCAAAAAATGAAAGTGGTGGGCGTTACCGGAACAAATGGCAAAACCAGTATTGTTACTTTTCTTTACCGGCTTTTTATGCAACTGGGACATAAATCCGGTTTAATTTCCACCATTTCGTACCTGATAAACGATAAAGAAGACAGCGCCACGCACACTACACCCGATGCATTGCGGATTCAGCAGCTAATGGCGCAAATGGTTGAAGCCGGCTGCGAATATTGCTTTATGGAAGTAAGTTCGCACGCAGTGCAGCAGCAGCGTATTGAAGGAATTAAATTTGCCGGCGGGGTTTTTACCAACATTACACACGATCATCTCGATTACCACAAAACTTTTGCGGCTTACATTAAAGCCAAACAACAGTTTTTTGATAAACTTCCGGCTACGGCGTTTGCACTCACCAACATCGACGATAAAAACGGACGTGTGATGGTGCAAAATACAAAGGCCAAAGTAATAACCTATTCCAACCGTGCACTTGCTGATTATCACTGCAAAGTGATTGAAACCCATTTTAACGGAATGATGCTCAACCTGGCCGGACGCGAAGTGTGGACCCGGTTTGTGGGTAAATTTAATGCATCTAACCTGCTGGCTGTTTATGCAGTGGCTTTAAATCTGAATCAGGACGAAGATGAAGTGCTGACACACCTCAGCAATCTTGAACCGGTAAAAGGGCGTTTTGAAACTGTTCGCAGCAACGATGGAAAAATGGGGATAGTGGATTATGCCCACACACCCGATGCATTGAAAAATGTGTTGACGGCCATCTCCGGAATCCGTTCGGGAAACGAACAGGTAATTACCGTGATTGGCGCAGGTGGCGACCGCGACAAAACCAAGCGCCCCGAAATGACACAGGAAGCCATTGTCGGAAGTGATAAGGTAATCCTGACTTCCGATAACCCGCGCACCGAAGATCCGGCGCAAATTATCCGCGATATGGAAACGGGAATTGGGGCGGCCGACAAAAACAAAGTGATTTCTATTGAAAACCGGCGGGAAGCAATAAAAACAGCAACGCTGATAGCACAGCCCGGTGATATAATTCTGGTAGCAGGCAAAGGCCATGAAAGTTACCAGGAAGTTAACGGTGTGAGGCACCATTTTGATGATGTGGAAGAGTTGAAAAATTGTTTTGGAATAAGCGAATAAAGGCAAAAAGCTATGCTCTATTATTTATATGAATTACTGGCTGAACATGATATTCCCGGGTTGGGGATGTTTCCATACCTCTCCTTTCGGTCGGGAGCAGCCATTATTTTATCACTGGTGATTACACTTGCCTTTGGTAGAAAAATGATTCGCCTGTTGCAGCGCAAACAAATTGGTGAAGAAGTGCGCGACCTTGGTCTCGAAGGGCAGTTACAAAAAAAAGGGACTCCCACAATGGGCGGGTTGATAATTCTTGCAGCAATAATTATCCCCACATTGCTTTTTGCCCGGTTGGATAATATTTACATCCTGCTGATGCTCATAACCACTGCTTTTCTTGGTCTCATTGGTTTTATTGACGACTACATAAAAGTATTCCTGAGAAATAAAGAAGGTCTGGCCGGGAAATTTAAGATTCTGGGGCAGGTGAGCCTGGGGCTTTTTGTAGCTGCCACTCTTTTCCTGAGCGATGAAGTTAAAGTTCGCCAACATGTGCAGAGCGACAGTGGCACGGACTTAACCCAGGTCATTACAGATCCGGTTACGGGTGAGCGCTCCACAAAATTTGTAACCGAAGATGTGAAATCAACAAAAACAACCATTCCCTTTTTCAAAAGAAATGAGTTTGATTATCAGTGGCTTGTGGCATTTGCGGGCAACGCAAGTTCATGGCTGAAATGGGTAATTTACGCGGTGGCCATTATTTTAATAATTACTGCCGTTTCCAATGCAGCCAATCTTACTGACGGCATCGACGGGCTGGCAGCAGGCACATCGGCAATAAGTGGGGTTACGCTTGGTGTGCTGGCTTATGTGAGTGGTAACATCATTTATGCGGATTACCTGAATATCATGTATATACCAAGTATTGGTGAATTAACCGTATTTATTGCAGCTTTCATTGGGGCAACTATTGGTTTTTTGTGGTACAATTCATTTCCCGCACAAGTGTTTATGGGCGATACAGGCAGTTTGGCGCTCGGCGGGATTCTGGCTGTTTTTTCGGTTATCATCCGCAAAGAAATTTTAATTCCGCTGCTGTGTGGTATTTTCCTGATAGAAAACCTATCGGTTGTGATTCAGGTGTCGTGGTTTAAATACACCAAAAAGAAATATGGCGAAGGACGCCGGGTGTTTTTGATGAGCCCCATTCATCACCATTATCAAAAGAAAGGAATGCCCGAACCGAAAATTACAACGCGCTTCTGGATTGTGGGAATCCTGTTGGCGGTTTTAACAATTGTAACATTAAAAATCAGGTAATTTGAAAAATAAAATTGTCATACTCGGAGCCGGTGAAAGCGGAGTAGGTTCAGCCATTCTCGCGCAAATGAAGGGGTATGTCATTTTTGTTTCCGACCTGGGAAGAATTAAAGAGAAATATAAAAACGTTCTTTCACAGAAAAAAATTGATTTTGAAGAAAGCAGACACTCGGAAAACAAAATACTGGATACTGAACTGGTTGTTAAAAGTCCCGGGATACCGGAAACGGTTCCACTCATTCAAAAATTGAAAAGCAGGCAGATTCCGGTGATTTCTGAAATAGAATTTGCCGGAAGGTTTACCAATGCCAAAACCATTTGCATTACCGGCAGTAACGGAAAAACAACAACAACCCTGCTTACTTATCACATTCTGAAAAATGCGGGGTTAAATGTTGGGCTGGCCGGGAACGTGGGGCAAAGTTTTGCCTGGCAGGTAGCTGAAAAGCAGCATGATATTTATGTAATTGAACTCAGCAGTTTTCAGCTCGACGGTATGTACAACTTCAGAGCCGATGTGGCTGTTTTGTTGAATATTACTCCCGATCATCTCGACCGGTACGAAAATTCGATGCAAAACTACACCGATTCAAAATTCAGGATTATTCAAAATCAAAGAGCAAACGATTATTTCATTTTCTGTGACGATGATGAAATCATTCA
>JBNJGR010000175.1:0-5779 GCA_051747885.1 Bacteroidota bacterium
CAAATACAATCTAACACTGGTTGGTATTATCTTTTGGATATGCCTGACAAACACCGGATGCTCCAATAAAAATGCAATGACTATGAATAATCGGACCCAATTATTTAATGAGAACTGGAAATTTATTCGTGATTCTATTTCAGGAACCGATAATCCTGATTTTGACGATTCGGAATGGCTCATCGTTGACCTTCCACACGATTTCAGCATAATGCACCTGCAGGACAAAAACGGGCCGGATCAGATTGGACCTTTCTCCAAAAAATCTCCTGGAAATGGAAATGCCACTGGTCATGTTTTGGGCGGAACAGGCTGGTACCGAAAATATTTTACATTAAATAAAGCCGATGAAGGCAAAACGGCCATTCTGACATTCGATGGTGTTTATATGGAATCAGAAGTCTGGGTGAACGGTAAAAAAGCCGGAATTCACAAAAACGGTTATACACCTTTCTGGTTCGATATCACTCCATTTGGATAATGCGTGACAGAAATCACCCCAGTATCATTATGTGGAGTATTGGAAATGAGATTTATGAAAAAGAAGAGAACAACCGGCTGCGTATTGCGAAAGAACTTGCAAACCGAGTACGCGAACTCGACAACACCCGGCCGGTAACCCAGGCTATTACCGGGTTTTTCTATCCGGATGGATGGGAGACTACAGCTCCCGCCTTCGAGTTGGTGGATGTTTGCGGGTACAACTACATGCTTGACGAGATAGAATCCGATCACCAGAAATACCCTGAGCGTGTGATTTACATCTCTGAATCCTACACAAAGATGGCGTATGATTTTTGGCAGGCAGTGGAAAAATATCCGTATGTTATTGGCGACTTTATCTGGACAGGGTGGGATTACATTGGCGAGGTTTCAATTGGAAAACCCAATTATGTTCCTGCTGGTCAGGAATTAGGTTTTTCAGGAAATTTTTCCGATTTCAAATTGCCGGAAGGAGTGAATATATTCGATCTTCAGGCACAAAGACCTTCCAACTGGCATGAATTTCTGGCCAATTGCGGCGATATTGACATCACCGGGGAGAAAACACCGCAAATGTTCTACCGCGATGTTTTATGGGGCAACAGCAAACTCGAAATCAATGTGCACGGCCCCATTCCCGATGGCATGGAAGAGTTCGGGTTGGCATGGGCCTGGCCCCTCGAATTTCCGCATTGGAACTGGCATGGAAATGAAGGCAACTCAGTTCAGGTACGGGTGTTTACCCGGGCCAGGGAGGTCAAACTGGAACTAAACGGTGAATTGGTGGGTGAAAAAAGACTGACCGATGAAGATAAATTTATTGCTGCGTTTGAAGTGCCTTATCAACCGGGCGAATTAAAAGCAATTGCACTTGAAAATGATGAGGAAGTAGCAGAAAAAATTTTGAAAACCTCGGGAAAACCATCAGCCATCCGGTTGGTGACCGACCGGGATCAAATAAACGCCGACCGTAACGATCTGGCTTTTATAAAGATTGAGGTTATTGATGAAAACGGGCAACTGGTTCCGCAAGATTCTATTCAAATTAAACTGACTGTGAGCGGACAGGGCGAATTGGTGGCATCCGGAAACGCCAGTTCTGATGATATGGAAAGCTTCAATAACCAGGCAATTAAGACTTTCCAGGGGAAAGCCCAGGCTGTTATTCGTCCGTACGCAACTTCCGGAGAAATTGTAATGAGAGCAGAATCTGAGCGTTTAAAAGATGACGAAGTTTTAATATCAATAAAATAATAACAGGGTTAATAAATATTATCAAAATGATAAACATCTATCAATTTGATAGCACCCCTGAATTGCAATAGGTCTTCAAATATCTGTTTATCAGCGTTTTTATACTGTAGAATTTGAATGTGCATGGATATTGCATATTCATTTATTATAAGCGGAATACATTACCAGTTTATAATACAGAATTGATAAAAATTAAAACACAAACAGTATGAAAAAAATGAAAAAGATTTTAGGATTTATGGTAGCAGCAAGTTTAATTTTCGCAACTTCGTGTCAGGAAGAGAGGCTGGAAGAACAAACACTTTCAGAGGGGCAGACAGCTGCCCGGCTTTCATTAAAAGCAAGTACCCAACCCCAGGCAACTTCACTGAAAAGTGCTTCTGTGTTGTTCGATACAATGATTATTGATGAAGCTTTTATCGGTGTTGAGAAAATAAAGTTTAAGCCATTGGTGGATCACAAAGAATTGAAGGAGCAAAACAGAAATCAGGAAAACCAGAAAATTATTTTTAAAGGCCCGTATGAAATCAATTTGCTTACCGGTGAATCTTATCCGGAAATTAACTGGCTGGAAGTGTATCCCGGGGTGTACAAGGAAATTGAGTTGGAAACAGAAAACCTGCTTGAAGGAGGAAATTCAATTTTCATAAAAGGTTCAGTAATTGTCGAGGAGTTGGAAATTCCTTTCGAATTCAGCACAAGAAAAGAATTTGAAATGGAAATTGAAAATGACACGGGAATTGTTATCGATGAGGGTGTATTAAACGACGTGATGGTTATGTTTAACCTGCCACAGATGTTTGATGTTATAGATTTTGATGATGTGCCCGAATTTGAATTCAATGAAGAGGGTGTGCTGATTTTTTCAGATGAATCAAATGAAGAAATTACCGATTTGATGCGTGAAATGATGGAAGAAGTTGGTATTTTCCTTAAGTTAAAACCTGAAGGACATGCTTACGGAAAATATAAAGACAAGCATGACGATGATGACGACGACGATGATGATGATAACGATGATGACGACCATGACGATGAAGATGATGATTAAGTAAGTCTGGGTTTAGTTTAATTTTCAATTTAAAATGCTGCTGTCCTGGCCAATGGTTTTTACCATGCCCGGATAGCAGTTTTTTTTTCCTGCAAACGAACTTTTTTGATTTCATGGTGACCTAAACTGGCAGGTGTTTGATTATCCTGCTTTTCCGTCAAACCTGATTTTTTCTATCTTCACCCCAAATTTAAAATAACCAGACCTGTGAAACGGATTCTTACCATCGACATCATGCGGGGGCTCACCCTTTTCCTGATGCTTTTTGTAAATGATTTGTACATGAAAAATGTCCCGTGGTGGCTGGGGCACACCGAAGCCAATTTCGATGGAATGGGTTTGGCCGACTGGGTATTTCCGGGTTTCCTGTTTATGGTGGGAATGGCCGTTCCGTTTGCCTTGCAAAGCCGCCTGAGAAAAGGGAATTCTTATCAACAATTGATTCTACACATTTTTACCCGTACAATTAGTTTGTTCATAATTGGCGTTTTAATGCTGAATGTTTCGCGGCTGAATCCGGAACTGACCGGAGTCAACCAAAACCTTTGGGCAATACTGATGTACGTTTCGGTTTTCCTCATCTGGAACCTGTATAAAAATGTTCCCCGAAAAGTAGTTTATGGATTGAAAGGATTAGGCATTGCCGGGCTGATTGTTTTGGTTTTCATCTTCAGGAGCGGAACCGCCGAAGATCCCGGCTGGCTGGCAACAGGCTGGTGGGGAATTCTGGGGCTCATCGGTTGGGGGTATTTTGCCACAGCACTAATTTATATGGTAGCGCACGAAAACCTGTTAAAAACCGGACTGTTCTGGCTGCTGTTTTTGGCGCTGAATATTTTTTCGCAACTGGGAATGCTCAATTTCCTTAATTTTCTGAAGCCGGTTTTTGGTGTGCTGATTAGCGGAAACACACCGCTGCTGGTTATTTCCGGATTGTTTTTCAGTTTGATATTGCGAAAAACTGGTTCGGAACGATGGAAAAAGTTTGCCATCACCGGAACATCACTTGGTGCAATTATGCTGATCACAGGTTTTGTTCTACGCAATTGGTTCATCATTTCAAAAATTAAGGCCACACCCAGCTGGGGAGTGATTTGTACCGGAATCAGTATCCTGCTTTTTGTGTTACTTTTCCTGATAATCGACGTGTGGGGCAAAACCACTTGGAGTACTGTATTTAAACCTGCCGGGCAAAACTCGCTCACCACTTACCTGGCACCCGATCTCATTTACTATTCGGTATGGATGACCGGTTTTCCGTTATTTTTTTATAAGTACCTGGAAAGTCCGTTGCTTGTGATTGCCGGCTCGCTGGTTTGGGCTTTTGCCATGATTGGCTTTGCAGCGTTGTTGTCAAAAACCGGAATCCGGCTGAAATTATAACTATCGTTTTGTTACCTTCGTATTGTAATATTAAGAAAAACCAAGAATTATGAACCGTACCTTTTTGCTAATCGGATTAATTGTCTCCCTGCTTTTTACATCGTGCAAAAAAGAAAAAGTAACATTGGCTTCGCTTCTCGGCGAAATGACTGATCGTGAAGTGCTGACACGCTTGCCTGAAAAACCATACACACTGAAACAATACAGTAGTTACGATCGCGAAAGTACTACGCCAAGCGAAGATGGCTGGTGGGCAAATGCTGATTTTACCCAGTTTATTCGCGAAGAAGAAAACAACGGGCGGCGCGAATTTGTACTTTTTGATGCTGAAGGACCAGGCGCTGTGGTGCGCTGGTGGATGACTTTTGCCGGGGAAGGTGCTGCAGATGGCACGGTACGGATTTATATCGATAACAAACCGGAACCAGTAATTGAAGGAGATATTCTCGAACTGCTGAGTGGCGAAATGTTGGCAGAGGAACCACTGGCAGCATCGGTTTCGCACGAAACAGAATACGGCCAGCGCGGGCATAATTTATACCTGCCTTTGCCTTATGACAGCCAGTGTAAAATTACATACGAATGCGATGCCGTTGAAATTACCGATGAGGGAAGGCGTCCAAGCATTTATTACAACATTTGTTACCGCACCTATGAGAAAGGTGTTGAAGTGGAAAGCATTTCGCCTAAAGTGGTTCAGCAAAACCGCGAACTTATTGATGCAACCGGGCGATTTTTGCTGGCTGGTTATCCTGAAAAGGATCAAAAAGAATTGTCGGAGGAAAAAACAGTGGCATCCGGCGAATCATTGATACTCGATTTTGAAGGTTCAGGAAAGGCCGTTTCCTATTTGTCGGCTGCCCTTGAAAGCGAAAACCTTCCACAGGCACTCCGGTCCACAGTGCTTTCCATTTCCTTCGATGGGGAAGAAACAGTTTGGATTCCTGTTGGTGAATTTTTTGGAACCGGCTATCAGATTTTTCCCTCCGACACCTGGTACACAAAAGTTTTTGATAATGGTAAAATGGAGTCGTACTGGCAGATGCCGTTTAAAGAAAATGTTGAAATTAAATTTACAAACTTTGGCGAAGAAACGGTGAAAGTGCAGGCTGCAGCAGATTTGGAGAATTATAAATGGAGCAACTCGAGCTTGTATTTTGGTGCAGCATGGAAAGAACATTACCAGATTAATACCGCAAAAGATCCGGATTTGGATAACCACAAATGGCATTTCGATGTGAATTATGTGGATTTGAAAGGGCAGGGGCTTTACGTAGGCGATGCGCTCACTGTTTTCAATACAGCCGATGCATGGTGGGGCGAAGGCGATGAAAAGATTTTTGTTGATGGGGAAGAGTTCCCGTCCTTTATCGGCACCGGCACTGAAGATTATTACGGGTATGCCTGGTGCCGACCCGAAAAATTTACCCACCCGTTTATTGCCCAGCCTACCGGCGCCGGCAATTTTCATCCGGGAATGACAGTGAACATGCGTTATCGCACACTGGATGCCATTCCGTTTCAGTCTGAAATAAGCTCCAATATTGAATTGTGGCACTGGGCAAAAACAACCATTAATTTTGCCATGTCATCGTTTTGGTACGCCCG
>JBNJGR010000176.1:0-5678 GCA_051747885.1 Bacteroidota bacterium
CAGAGGAATAACTGTATTCCTTCTTCAGTGCAGGAATTATTTCTTCCTGATATTTCTTTTTTAGAGTTGGTACGTAAGCCATTACTTAATCTCCTCTCCGGATTTTTTGGAATATCGAATTAATTTACCTTTATCATCTTCTCTGCGCCCAATACGGGTTCTTTCTCCGCTTTTCGGATCAACCAGCATCAGGTTTGAGATATGAATGGATGATTCCTGTTCAATAATACCACCCTGCGGATTATCTGCATTGGGTTTGGTATGTTTTTTTACCAGGTTCACACCTTCCACAATTGCTCTGTCGTTATTTCTGATTACCTCAAGTACCCGGCCTTTCTGGCCTTTGTAGTTTCCGGTAATCACAACCACAGTATCACCTTTCTTTATGTGTAACTTTTTCTGCATTTTTTGAGCTTTTTCAAATTACAGTACTTCTGGTGCAAGAGAAATAATTTTCATATTCTTATCCCTCAATTCACGTGCAACAGGCCCGAAAATACGGGTTCCGCGCATTTCACCCAGATTGTTTAACAGTACCACGGCATTATCGTCGAACCTGATGTACGATCCGTCTGTACGGCGTACTTCTTTGTTGGTGCGCACTACAATTGCCCTTGATACTGAGCCTTTTTTCACTTCACTGCCCGGCATGGCACTTTTTACCGAAACAACAACAGTATCGCCAAGCGAAGCATAGCGTTTCCTTGTACCTCCAAGAACACGAACACAGAGTACATCTTTGGCCCCACTGTTATCGGCAACCGAACATCTTGTTTCTTGTTGTATCATGATTACTTCGCTCTTTCAATTATTTCAACTAATCTCCAACATTTGCTTTTGCTCAGCGGACGTGTTTCCATAATCCGCACTTTATCGCCAATGTTGCAGTCATTTTTCTCATCGTGGGCATGAAATTTTGTTGTATTATTCACGAACTTCCCGTACATGGCATGCTTCATTTTCTTCTTTTCGGCTACCACAATGGTTTTGTCCATTTTATTGCTAACAACAACCCCGATTCGCTCTTTTCTGAGATTTCTCACTTTATTTTCTTCCATCGTTGAATTAATTCTGGTTTTCACTTAATTCCCTTTGACGAAGAACAGTTTTGAGCCGTGCAATATTCTTCTTGGATTCCTTTAATTTTAAAGGATTATCAAGTGGCGAAACTGCATGATTCAAGCGAAGGCGAATTAAATTTTCCTTTTCGTTATCAATTCTCTCGACGATTTCTTTTGTCGTCAATTCTTTAATTTCTGAAGTTTTCATATTCATTCACCTTTTTATTCTTCAATAAAATCTCTCCTAACCACAAACTTTGTTGTTACCGGCAACTTTTGGGCTGCAAGGCGCAATGCCTCTTTGGCCATTTTGTGTGATACGCCGTCGGCTTCAATAATAATCCGCCCTGGCGATACCGGTGCAACAAATGCTTCCGGAGCTCCTTTACCTTTACCCATGCGCACTTCGGCAGGTTTTTTGGTAATAGGCTTGTCGGGAAATATTCGTATCCATATTTGTCCTTGTCGTTGCATGTGGCGTGTTACCGCAACCCTGGCAGCCTCAATCTGCCTACCGGTAATCCACGATTCTTCCAACGATTTTATTCCAAACGAACCGAAAGCAAGTTGGTTTCCGCGCTGGGAATTGCCTTTCATCCGGCCCTTTTGTACTCTTCTGAATTTTACCTTTTTTGGCTGTAACATTCTTGTATAACTTAATGAGTGTTATTAACCACTATTTTCTTCTACGGTTTCTTCCACCGCCACCGCCTGGTTTTCCGCCGCGGGCCTGTTTCTGGCCAACATTGGGTGAGAGGTCGCGGTTACCATAAACCATTCCTTTACATATCCAGACTTTTACTCCAATAAGTCCGGTTTTGGTCAGCGCTTCAGCTAGAGCATAGTCGATATCGGCCCTGAGCGTATGTAACGGAGTACGGCCATCTTTGTACATTTCTGCACGTGCCATTTCTGCTCCGTTCAACCTGCCTGAAACCAATATTTTAATACCTTCGGCTCCCATTCTCATGGTAGAAGCGATGGCCATTTTAACTGCCCTGCGGTATGCAATTTTACCCTCGATTTGCCGTGCTATGTTGTTGGCAACAATTTTGGCATCGAGTTCAGGACGTTTGATCTCGAAAATGTTGATCTGAACTTCTTTGCTGGTAATCTTCTTCAGCTCTTCTTTCAGTTTATCAACTTCCTGTCCACCTTTACCAATAATAATACCCGGGCGTGAAGTGTGTACGGTAATGGTAATGAGCTTCAATGTGCGCTCAATTACGATTCTGGAAATACTGGCTTTAGCCAAACGGGCATTCAAATATTCCCGTATTTTTTGATCTTCGGCCAGTTTATCGCCATAATCGTCACCACCGAACCAATTCGAGTCCCATCCTTTGATGAACCCTAAACGATTTGAAATTGGATTTACTTTTTGTCCCATGTACTACTGATTAAGATTTTCTTCAACAACATTTTCTTTTCGGTCTACGTAAAGTGTCACGTGATTGGAACGTTTCCTGATTCGGTGAGCTCGACCCTGGGGAGCCGGACGTAACCTTTTCAGAATTCGGCCTGAATCTACCATGATATTTTTTACGTACAATTCACTTTCCTCTAAACGTTCTCCTTCGTTTTTAGCCTGCCAGTTGGCAATGGCTGATAAAAGGAGCTTTTCTACCCTACGCGATGCCTCTTTCGAGGAATATTTCAAGACATCAAGTGCGTGATTCACCTCCATGCCGCGGATCAAATCGGCAACAAGCCTCATTTTTCGTGGAGATGTAGGGCAATTTTTTAAAACAGCATAATATTGTTGCTTTCTTTCTTCTTTACGTTTTTCAGCTGCTAATCTTTTTCTGGCACCCATTCTTTCTTCTTTTTAAAATTAAAATATGCCTATCTTCTGTTACCAGCATGACCCCTGTACGTGCGTGTGGGCGCAAATTCACCCAAACGATGACCTACCATGTTCTCGGTAATATAAACCGGAATAAATTTGTTTCCGTTGTGTACGGCTATGGTATGGCCTACAAAATCAGGAGAAATTACTGAAGCTCTGGCCCAGGTTTTTACAACCGATTTTTTCCCTGCATCATTCATCGTGCTAATTTTCTTATCAAGATTAACATCGATAAACGGGCCTTTTTTTAACGAACGACTCATAATTACTTTTCTTTAATTATTTTTTCTTACGTTCTACAATGTACCTGTTGGACGCTTTTTTCTTCGAACGGGTTTTGTACCCTTTCGCCAGAACACCTTTTCGCGATCTTGGGTGTCCGCCTGAAGCACGGCCTTCTCCACCACCCATTGGGTGATCGACCGGGTTCATAACAACACCACGTACTCTTGGTCTTCTTCCTAACCAACGTGAGCGACCGGCTTTACCGGATTCTTCAAGGTTGTGTTCTGCATTTCCAACAGTTCCAACAGTTGCCCTGCAGGTAGTTAGTACCATACGAGATTCGCCTGAAGGTAATTTCAACACTGCGTATTTACCTTCACGAGAGGTCAATTGCGCAAATGCGCCTGCACTACGTGCCATCACACCACCCTGACCTGGATGGAGTTCAATGTTGTGAACCAAAGTACCAAGAGGTATTTCGGACAAGGGAAGGGAATTTCCAACTTCAGGTGCGATGCCTGAACCGCTTTTAATTGTTTGCCCAACTTGCAACCCGTTTGGCGCAACAACGTACCTTTTCTCGCCATCTTCGTATTTAACGAGGGCGATTCGGGCAGAACGGTTTGGATCATACTGAATTGAATCGACAACAGCTGCAACACCGTCTTTATCGCGTTTAAAGTCGATAATACGGTATTTGCGTTTGTGTCCCCCACCTCTATACCTCATCGTCATGCGGCCCTGGTTGTTCCTACCTCCAGTTTTCCGCAGGGGCTCCAACAATGATTTTTCAGGTGTAGATGCAGTAATGGTATCAAAAGCACCAATTATTTTGTGCCTCTGACCCGGAGTTACTGGTTTTAATTTTCTTACTGCCATTTTATTAATTAAATATTACTGTAAAAATCAATACTCTCTCCTTCTGCCAATGTAACAATTGCTTTTTTGAAAGCATTGGTTTTTCCGGTGATAACACCTGATTTGGTGTACCTTGACTTAACTTTACCACCATAAACCAGTGTATTGACAGAATCTACTTTTACATTGTACATGTTTTCAACCGCTTTTTTAATTTGCGGTTTGGTTGCATTGCGATCAACAATAAAGCCGTAACGGGTAAACCGTTCTGACAGCTCATTCATTTTCTCGGTAACCAATGGTTTTATTAAAATTTCCATCTTATTAATCGCCTTTTAGTTTAAAAGCCTCTTCTATTTTCTCCACCGAACCTTCGAGAAGAACAACAGACTTTGCGTTTAAAATATGATAAGTATTTAGTTCAGAAGCTAATACAACCGAAACATTGCGCAAATTTCTGGACGACAAATATATGTTATTATTTTCGGCTGGTAAAACGAAAAGTGACTTTTTATCAGCAATTTGCAAATTGCTATTCATATTCACAATTTCTTTCGTTTTTGGTGCTTCCATGTTAAAATCTTCAACTACTACAATACCGTTTTCACGGGCTTTGTAGGAGAGTGCCGACTTACGTGCAAGTTGTTTAACTTTTTTGTTAAGTTTAAACCTGTAGCTTTTCGGACGCGGGCCAAATGTAGTACCACCTCCACGGAAAATTGGCGATTTAATATCGCCGGCACGTGCAGTCCCGGTTCCTTTTTGTCTTTTTATCTTACGGGTACTTCCGGTAACTTCTGCGCGTTCTTTGGTTTTGTGAGTCCCCTGCCTTTTGTTTGCCAAATATTGTTTAACATCGAGATAAATGGCATGGTCGCTGGGTTCGATACCAAAAATCTGGTCGCTTAACGTAACCTTTCTTCCCGTATCTTTTCCTTCTTTATTCAGTACACTTAGTTCCATTGTTTCCTAATAATTAAGTATGAACCTTTGGCGCCAGGCACCGAACCTTTCACCACTAATAAATTCTTTTCAGGAATCACTTTTAATACCATCAGGTTTTCGATGGTTATGGTTTCGTTACCATCTCGTCCGCCCATACGCATTCCTTTAAACACACGGCTTGGCCACGATGATGCACCAATTGACCCCGGTGCCCTCAGACGGTTGTGCTGACCGTGAGTAGCATCGTTAACACCATGAAAATTGTGGCGTTTTACTACTCCCTGGAATCCTTTTCCTTTGGAAATTCCCACAACATCGACATAATCCAGTTCGTGGAAAATGTCAACGGTTACCGGATCCCCAAGATTAAATTCCCCCTGGTAGGTGTTCCTAAACTCTACTACTTTGCGCTTTGGTGTAACACCAGCCTTTTTAAAGTGCCCAAACTCAGCTTTGGTGGCTTTGTTTTCTTTTTTGTCACCGTAAGCAAGTTGCAGCGCATCGTAGCCTTCTTTTTCTTTGGTCTTAACCTGTGTAACTACACAGGGACCGGCTTCAATCACAGTGCATGGGACATTTTTCCCCTCAACACTGAATACGGATGTCATTCCGATTTTTTTTCCAATAAGTCCAGCCATTTCGACTACTTTTTTAAATTATCAAACTTTAATTTCTACTTCAACGCCACTGGGTAATTCCAGCTTCATTAAGGCGTCAATTGTTTTTGCAGTTGAGCTGTA
>JBNJGR010000177.1:0-5677 GCA_051747885.1 Bacteroidota bacterium
TTACACCCAGGACTTGCCACTCACCGATTCGCTAATGGAAATTTCGCATGAGCGCATTATCGATGGACTGTATAATGCCGGGAAAATTTATAAATCGGAATTTTCAAACTACGAACGCTCGGCCGAAGCTTTCGAAGAGTTGATTGAGCGCTATCCTGAAAATGATTACGTGCTGTCTTCCTATTTCGATTTATACGATTTGTATGAGTTGATGGGCAACACCGACCGGGCAAATTATTACCGCAACCTGATTATATCGCAGTTCCCCGACAGTAAATACGCGCAGTACCTTACCAATCCCAACTTTTTTGTTGAAATGGAAGCCCGTACCGACAGTTTGAACAGCCTGTACGAACAAACATTCCAGAGCTACCGCTCGGGTAACTACATCAATGTAATTTCACTCACCAATTCGATGAAAGAGCTGGAGCCCGACAGTGTGGTGCTTCCGAAAATTGATTTTATGGGCACCATTGCGCAGGGTACCCAAACCGACATTCATAATTTTGAAAATCTACTGGAAAATTATATTCAACAATATCCGGCTGCCGAACCAACACCGCTGGCCACTGAAATTCTTACCCTTATACAGGACAGTACTCTTGCCGATTATCAGCAACTGGTTGACATGGGGTACATCAACGAGGAGATTCAGAATGAAGAAGTGCTGATGGAAGATAAAATGGAAAATGACGAGTTTGGCGGGAAGTTTTCGTACGAAGAAGATTTGCTGCACTATTTTGTAATTGCTTATCCGCGAAGTGCTGACATAAACCTGGACCGGCTCAGGTTCGATATTGCCAACTACAACATCGACCATTATACCCGGAAAGATTTTGATATTGAGACCGAAAATCTGAATGATGAACTCAGCCTTGTGGTTGTTCGCGCGCTTGAAAATAAAGAAAACGGTGTAATTTATCACCGTTCAATTATCCGAAATGCACCAGTATTTCAAACACTTAGTGATGTTGATTATGTTAATTTTGCCATTTCTTCAACTAATTACCGGCAAATTTTATCGGAGCAATCAATGGCCGATTACCTGAAATTTTTTGTTAAGAATTACAGCCGGTTTATTGGTCCTGATTTCAGCGACGAGGAACCCGAATTGTCGCCTGAAGAAATGATGGCCAAAGCCCGCGAAGAAGAGGAAATGCTGCGTGAACGGGGCGAATTTGTAGTGGTTGAAACCGGCACGGGGTCGGAGGGGCTTTTCACCACCGATATCGATACCACACAACTGTTTGTTCTGGCGGTAAAAGATCTCGATTTGTCGATGCGCCAGGCGCTGAGAGGCTTTGCCGAATTTAATCGCAACGATTTCAGAACCTGGAACCTGGGGCAGCAGGTAAAAACATCAGGCGATTACCAACTGCTCATCGTGCAGGGTATTCCTTCGCTTAACGAATCCATGTCCTATTTCCGGAGTGTGGTGTTGAACCGCGATTTATTCGAACCGCTGGGAAGGACAACTTACAGGAATTTTTTGATTACCGAAGAAAACCTTGAAACGTTGATTGAAGAAGAAAGCGTGGATGATTACATCGGGTTCTTCCGTAATAATTACGTTAACCGTGATCAGTCGCAGCAGGGCGCTACAGAAACCCGAACCACCGAACCTGTTGAGGCTGCGGAAACAACTGAGTTCGAAGAGGAAGTTCAGGAAGAACAGGAAGAATATACCGGGCCCTACAGTCTGGAAATTGAAAAGCCACACCTGTTCGTTTTTGTAATTCCGATTGAAGGAGTTCAGAAAGCAGAGTTTATTAACGGAATTGAGCAGTTCAACTCGCTTGGCAACGATTCGCTGAACCTTACCATCGAAGAAATGCCACTCGACGAATTCCGTGAAAGTATTGTGGTCAGCGGTTTTCCCGACAAAGAAACAGCTACCCGCTACTTCCGTACCATTGTGCAAAACCGCGATCTTTATGCTCCGCTGGGTCAGGGAAGTTATCGTAATTTCCTTATCACGGAAGAGAATTTCGGGATTTTCATGGAGGAAAAAAACATTACCGATTACATGGATTTCTACAAGCAAATTTACCTCGGGGAATAGAGCTTGCAGGTTAAAGTTTGTTAACTCCTGTGGAGGCACTTTTTTTGTTTGTAACTTTACCGTTAGCCGAATAAACAGTGATGAAATCTGAATAATATTCATATTTACAATTTTACCGGCAAGGGCATTCCCGGAAACGGGGGCCGATTTTGGAAAACAATTTAAAACAGGAAACATGAGAAAACCAATTATACTTTGGGTTGATGATGAAATAGATGTATTACGTCCGCACATTCTTTTTTTAAGGGAAAAGGATTACGAGGTTGAAACCGCCAATAACGGTAACGATGCTGTTGAAAAGGTAAAGCAACAGTTTTTCGATATTATTTTTCTGGATGAAAATATGCCGGGAATGTCGGGGCTCGAAACCCTGAACCAGATAAAAACACTTTCGCCCAACGTGCCGGTGGTAATGATTACCAAAAGCGAGGAAGAAAATATCATGGATGAGGCTATTGGTTCAAAAATTGATGATTACCTCATTAAGCCTGTTAATCCCAAGCAGATTTTGCTGACACTAAAAAAGAATATCGACCAGAAAAGACTGGTGACTCAACAGACTACCTCAGCTTATCAAATGCAGTTTTCGCAGCTGGGAATGAAGATTAACGATCGCCTCACCTGGGAAGAGTGGATTGATGTTTACCGGAAGCTGGTTCACTGGGAAATTGAACTGAGCGAGTCGGAAGATGCCGCGATGGATGAGGTGCTGAACATGCAAAAGGAGGATGCCAACACAGCCTTTTTCAAGTTTGTAAAAGAAAATTACCTGGAATGGCTGAACCGCGAGCCTGGAGAAAGGCCGCTATTATCGCCCGACATTTTTAAGGAACGCGTTTTTCCGATGCTTGATAAAGGGAAGAAAGTTTTTGTGCTGGTTATCGATAATTTTCGCTTCGATCAGTGGCGGACACTCAGCCACGTTTTTAGTGAGTATTTTCGTACTGAATCCGATGAGCTTTATTACAGTATTTTGCCCACTGCAACCATGTATGCGCGCAATGCCATGTTTGCAGGGTTAATGCCTTCGGAAATAGAAAAAGTGTATCCGGAATTGTGGGAAGACGATGATAATGAGGGCTATAAAAACAGGCACGAGGAAGAACTCCTGCGTCGTCAGTTGAAACGGAGCGGCAGGGATGAAAAGTTATATTTTGAGAAAGTTTCCGGAATCAGGCGCGATCGTCAAACTTCCGATAGTTTCAGGAATATTCTTGACAGCGATTTGTCTGTAATGGTTTTCAACTTTGTGGACATGATTTCGCACGCCCGCACCGAAATGGAGATGTTACGCGAACTGGCCAACAACGAAAAGGCATACCGGTCATTGACACTGAGCTGGTTTAATCATTCATCGCTTCTGGAGCTTATAAAAAATCTGGCCGAGAATAACATTCATATTGTTGTAACCACCGACCACGGCGCAATCAGGGTGAATAACCCGGTGAAGGTGATTGGCGACCGTGAAACCAACACCAATTTACGTTACAAGCTGGGTAGAAATCTGAATTACAAATCAAAACAGGTATTTGAAGTGCGCGATCCGAAGCTGGCATTTTTGCCGTCGCGTAATGTGAGTACCAGCTATATTTTTGCACATGGCAGCGACTTTTTTGCCTATCCGAACAACTATAATTACTACGCCAATTATTACAAAGACACCTTCCAGCATGGTGGCATTTCGCTCGAGGAAATAATTATACCGCTGGTTACACTGGTGCCGAAAGGGTAGAATTTTTATGGGCCTTTTTTCAGGAATTTATTTTATATAAATTTGAACAATGGAACTGATTAAAAAAAATATTTCTGAAATTAAAAAACTCTGCAGCAAGTATAATGTTGCCGAGTTGTATGTTTTTGGCTCTGTTACCAAAGGAAATTTTTCACCTTCAAGTGATATCGATTTTCTTGTTCAGTTTGAAAATGTTGACCCGCAGGAATATTTTGATAATTATATGGATTTTAAAGAAAGACTGGAAGCACTGCTTGCCAGAAAAATTGATTTAGTGGAAATTCAAACCGTGAAAAATCCGATTCTCAAGCGTTCAATTGACCGTGACAAAATATGCTTATATGGACGAGAAGATTCTAAAGTGGCTGTATGATATCCGCAATGCTATAAACGAAATAGATGGTTATTTTGCTAATGTTCCATTGGATTTTGCACAATACCAAAACAATACTATTTTAAAAAGAGCTGTGGAAAGAGATTTGGAAATTATTGGTGAAGCAGTGAACCGAATTCTCAAAAAAGACCACGATTTTCCCATTGAAAATGCCAGGCGGATTGTAGGATTGCGAAATCAGATAATTCATGCTTATGACAATATTTCTGACGAAAATGTCTGGGCAATTATAATAAAACATATTCCTCTTTTAAAGTCAGAAGTTGAAGATATTATCCATGATAATTGATTCAATTAAACCAAACTTCTTTTCACCACAAAATTTCCTTTTTCTGCGCCAATTTTTCGCCCAATAACCGGGCATTTCACCATGAGTAAAAAGAAAAGTTGCGGGTCGGTTTCAAGCATCAATCCCTCGTAATTACCCATTCCTTTTGAAATGATGAGGTCGGCCTTTTGATAGATTTCCTTAAATTCCGGACTTATCCGGTTTAGCAGCGTAGAAGGAGCATCGTCGCCATTGGAAATAATTTTTGCTACGTGATGAATCCCCACCTCGCGTGCTTCTTTCTCGGTGGCATCGTTCAGCACAGGTGCTTCCCGCACAGCAAACCAAACATTGGAATGTGAAATGGTTTCAAGAAACAACTTATCGAGTACAATTTCGCCGCAATTGTCACCCAGGTACAAAATAGTTTTTGCTTTTTTTATTTCTTCCAGAAGCTGGTGCGAGTGGTCGATGGCGAAATGGGAGTTCAATACTTTTTCAATGGTCCCTTCCACATCAAAATGATTGGTGGGGCCAAAATCGATGATGTTGCCGGCAATAGCCAGCCGCAATGCCGTATCATAGGGATTTTCAGAATTGCGGATCCTTTCGCGGAATTCTTCGTATCGCTTCAGCATCATGTTGTTTCCTTCCTGTTTTTCTTTATGGTAAGGATCTTCAACTGTGGAGTACTCTCTTAAACGAGCCAGAATATTTCGCGTAATTTCAGGCGAGTAGCTGTTTTCCAGATCGGTGAATGCAATTTTTTTCAGCATTTCACTTACCACATGGTCTCTTTTTTCTTCCGGGATTTCATATTTTTCGAGCCGCTGTTGCAGCGATTTTACCTGGCAAATCAAACATTCATAGTTCATAAATGCAAAACTAATAACAATTCTGCTATTTCTATAGAGAACTTTAGTTCATTTTAAAATGTACGAAAAAAAGATACAAAGTGTTCACCTTTGTTGTGAAATAGGGATAAAATTTAGAAAATGTGAAATGAGGTTTTGAAAAAAATTTATTGATGAAAAGATTATTGTGGAGGATAATTCCGGAAGGTTTTTTTAATGCAAAAAAAAGGCGGGAGATTATCCCGCCGGTAGTTTTTTACGCCGCGATGCAGGCAAAAACATCAGCCAATACATCGGGATACTTATTTTTAAAATTTTCGTAGCACCAGTCGTGCAATTCCTGTACTTCGTCAGGTTCAATCCAGTG
>JBNJGR010000178.1:0-5661 GCA_051747885.1 Bacteroidota bacterium
TCTTTCAATCTTTTTGTTAGTGTCTGAAAATAAGGCCTTTTAAACATGGTTTTTAATTTTACTCAATAGACTGAGTAAAATTACTCAATGTATTGAGTAAATCAAAATTTCAAATAAAAAAATATTCATTACCAGAGGTTTCTGAAAAAAATCTACAATAATGTATTACTTCATAGCTTCAAAGCAGCCCCTTCGTCCAAATACAAAACCGCATCCGGATGGGTTCGTAAAATGGTAGCCGGACAGGCGGTAGCAATTTCGGCATTCAGTGTATTGTAAACCGCTTCGGCTTTGCGCTCATCAGGTACCACACAACTGATGTGCTTATTGTCTATAATTGCCGGAATGGTGAGCGACAGGGCATGTGTTGGTACATCTTCGAATGTAGGAAACCAGCCTTCTCCCAACTGTTGCTTGCGGCAGGCTTCGTCGAGTTCCACCACTTTCACCAGTTTCGGGTCGTTAAAATCGGCCACCGGCGGGTCGTTAAATGCAATGTGCCCGTTTTCTCCAATACCGATGCAGGCAATGTCGACAGGATGCACTTTCAGCAGGTTCTCGTAGCGCAAAACTTCGGCTTCTGCATCAGGTGCATCGCCATTGAGGTAATGCACTTGCTTGGGTTGAACCTTATCCAGAATTCTTTCCTTCAGGTATTTACGAAAACTGGCCGGGTGGGTGACCGGCATTCCTTTGTATTCATCAAGGTGAAAAACCGTGATTTTACTCCAGTCGATGGTCTGCTGTTGCAAATGTTCCAAAAACTGAAACTGCGAGGCGCCGGTGGCCAGAATCAGGTTGGCAAAACCTTTTTCTGCAACAGCTGCATTTAATTTTTCAGCTACGGAAATGGCTGCAGCTTTTCCCATTTCAACCTTACCAGAAAAAATTTTTACCGTGAGTTTGTCTTTTTGAAATTCAGTATTGTTCATTTTTTTAAATTTTAGTATTGAGACTATTAGTATCAAGTATCAAGATGGTCAGTATCAAGATTAGACACGGGAAGTTTTGTGTCTTGTGTCAAATCATCTTGTGTCTTGTGTCTCATTTTCTACATCAGCAATTCAGTTATAGCAAAATAAGTAGTTACAAACGAAAAGAGCACCACGGCCCAGATGCCGATATTTTCGCGCAGGGAGGCCTTGTTGGTTCCCATAAGTTTGGACCGGTTTATCAGCAATAGAATTGGAATAGCCACGGCGGGCAGAATCACGGCCTGGAATGCCTGCGAAAAGACCATCAGCGCTGGTGGCCGTTGTTCCAGAAAAACAGAGCCAAATGCAAATAACATGGCCACAAAAATGAGAATCCGCGACTGGGTGGAATGGATATTCCGCGACTTGCCTGTATAATCGGCAATCAGCCACGGTGCAATCAGCACTATGGGAAAGATGGTTGAAAGCCCGGCGCCCACAATTCCAAGAATCAGAATAAAGGCTGCCACATTTCCACCAATAGGTTCAAACAGAAGAATCATTTCCACGGTATTATCCAGTTTCAGGCCCATCACATGAAGTGTGCCGGCAGCTACGGCCATTATTACCCCACTCAGAAACAACATCATAGCGGCAGAAACAAAAGCATCCTTCTTTTCCTCTTTCAGATTTTTAATGCCCCAGCCTTTTTCTGCCACTACCGTACTCCGCATAATAAAAACAGCCGCAGAACAGGTGGTTCCGGCAATGGCAGCTACCAGTCCCATGGCGCCAGGCGTATTGGGTATTCCGGGAACCAGACCTTCGGCAATGACTGACCAATCGGGGCTTACCATAAAAAATACTACGACAAAGGAAAGTCCCATAAAAATGACGAAAACGGTGAGTACTTTTTCAAAGGTTTTGTACTGCCCGAACCAAAGGAGTAGGTAAAGTCCGATGGCTAACACCAGGATGATCCACCCGCGACCGACAATCCGTTCGTTAAAAAGCAGGCGGATGGCTTCCTGCACCAGGTCGGCTACTATGCCCATCACACCCATAAGTGCCAACAATTCGCCGATTATCAGCGCAATCAGAATGTACATTGCCAGCACCCATCCGTATTTGAATTCGTGCTTGATGTTGGTTAATGCAGTCTTCCCCGAAACCAGGGTCACCTTACCGTACGCTACCATTAACACAAAGGTAAAAACACACGACAGCACCAGCGCCCAGAACAATTCCATGCCATATTCGGCACCGGTTTTGGCCATGGTGGTTACACTTCCAGTACCAATGTTGTAACCTATAAGGAACAGCCCGGGACCGACAGCGGCAAGGGCGATGGCTATTTTTTTGTAGGTTTTATTCATGTTTACGTTTTTATAAGCTCCAAATCTCAAAAGACAAATTTCAAATAAATATCAATTAATCAATTGATTAAATTCTAAACTTCGAAATAAATTGAAAATAAAATTTAGTTATTCAGATTTGCTGATGATGGAAGAAAAGATTTTTTTCAATTCAACAGATTCCTGATATAAAGCTTTCCCTTCATTGTCGTCGGGAATTACTTCATTGCTTTCCATAATTAATCTGGTCCAATAAGCCGATTCTTTTGCTTCTTTTCTGCAAATCCGTAATCGAAAAATAAAATCCTTTTGCTAAGTGCCTCATTCGCCTCAATGTAATTTGCACCAACGGAACCTGAAGCTCTCACCAATTGTTTTGAATCTTCAAGATTTGCAACTGAATGAGGCAATTTTTTAATCCATTTTCTTATTCTTTTAGCAAATTGAAAAGTTCTTTCTTCCAGATCATAAATTGGTTTTCCTTCTTCAATTAAATCTTCCTGATTCATAATCATTTGTTTTTAAACAAGCCATTTGTTTTTTAGTAATTGAGTTTTGGTATTTGTTTGTCTTTTGATTTTTGGAATTTGTTATTTATTTGTTTTTTGAATATTGATTATTCTACATTTTTCATTTTTTTGAACTGCTAATCGTGTTTTGCCACTTTTTGCCTACTGCCTACTGCCTACTGTTCATAAACCAACTCTCCCTTCACCCACGTCTCCTGAATCTTCACCTGAGAATCTTCCAGGGTAAAAAGGGCAATATCGGCACGTTTCCCGGGTATCAGCTCTCCGCGGTCGTTGAGGTTGTAAAGACGGGACGGGTTGGTGCTGGCCATTTTTACTGCATCTGCCAGAGTGCAGCCGGTAACTTTCATAATGTAGCCCACTCCTTTGGATATAGGCGATGCCGAACCGTACAACACGTTTTGCGCCGGATAGCGTAACATGCCGTCTTGTGTTAGCTCTATGGTTTCGCCGGTTGAAGTAGTATATTCGCCCGGTTCCAGCGCTGCGTAATGGGTTACATCGGAAGTAATGATGGTTTTCTCCACACCTTTCACTTTGTAAAACACCTGTATTTCTTCCGGAAGCAGATGAAAACTGTCGCAAATAATGCTGATGTTCAGCCGGTCGTCAGACAATTGCGGCCAGAAAGGATTCCGGTGACGGTTGATCATATTTGCGGCGCCGTTGCCCAAATGTGTGGCAATTTTTGCGCCGCGGTCGATGGCGGCAGTTACCGTTTTCATATCTGCGTTGTGGTGTCCCAGTGCTACAACAATGCCTTCCTGACTGCATTTGGAGATTAAATCCAGGGCCCCTTCCATTTCGGGTGCCAGCGTCAATTGCAGAATATGTTTGCCCGAGGCTTCGTAAAGTTTCAGGAATTCATTCCAGTCGGGCAGTTTTACAAACTGTTTGGGATGTGCTCCGCGGAATCCGTCTTCCGGATTGATGTATGGGCCTTCGAGGTGAAAACCGGGGATAGACCCCAGCAGATTTTCATCGTCCACCGCCTTTGAAAGGATTTCAAAATTTCGGGTTAAAACTTCAATGCTGTTTGTGGTGAGGGTTGGCAAATAGGTCGTAACTCCTTTTTTCCACAACTCGCTGGTTGCTTTTTCAATTCCTTCGGGCGTGAGGTCGCTGTCGCCAAAAGCAAACGAAACTCCGGCAAACCCGTTCACCTGATTGTCGAAAAAGCCGGGTGCAATGTAAACCGGGTTTTCACCCGTCAATTTGTCAAGGACGGTGATATTTTCAATCATCCCATTTTTAATGGCTACCTGCACCGGCTGCCCGGTGTGGTAATGAATTCCTTCTATAACCTGTTGTGCATTCATTTCAGCTATTCCAAAAAGAAAGAAAATTGCAAATGCTGCGTAAATTTTTGCTCGGATTGATTTGTTCATCTTTTTTCATTTTTGAATTCATTTCAATATTCAGTGTTAATTTTTTTTAAAGAAACCAGCACAGATATTTTTGTATTTGTGCGACTCCTCGGAGTCGAATCTTGTGTAATTTACTATTTTCTATAAACATTTGACCTCTATGAGGTCTTTAGAAATTTATACGGGTAAATATTCTACTTCCGTCCATTTTTCGGTTTCAGCAGACTTTTCCAGCGCTTCCAAAACCGATACGCAATTCAAAATGCTTTGATGCGAACGTGGTTCTTTTCCGGTTCGAAACATCTCCACCATATCCACATAATTCCGTGGCGGATCTTTTTCTTCCACACGCGGTTTCAGTTCATTCATATTTTCGTTCGTTTCCACATAAGTTTCCCAGCCGTAAGCTTTTTGTTTAAAAATAAGTGTGGCAAACAATCCGCTTGAAAACTTCAGGCTTGCATTTCCATAACTCCCGTCGCGGGTGATTTTCACTCGCTCAATATCTTCGCCAAACACATACATGAGAGGTTGAACGATGTGAACTCCATAAAAGAAAACACCGCCATATTTCGAGTCCAAATCGGCCGGCCCGGTGCGGATAATTTGGTGAATTTCACCCATTTCTTTCACCTGTTTTTTCAATTCGAAAGTGGCATCACTATGCGCGATTGAACTGAACGAAGTAACGGGTGTGCCCATTTTCTGTGCCAGACGGAGAAACTCCTGTCCCTCCGCAGCCCGGTAACAAAATGGTTTGTCGATAAATGCAGGTATCTTTTCTTTGATGAACGGAATAGCCGGTTCCAGGTGATATTTGGCATGACGGTGATCCACAATCAGCGCATCAATTTTTCCCAACATTTCGTTCGGGTCTTTCACCTGGTTAGGAATATTTCCTTTCTCCATGGCATTTCTGGCAAATTCGTCGGTTTCGCCCCAAACGTAAAGCACTTCCATGCCTGGAAACTTTTTATCGGTGTTGAATAGTTTTCCAAATCCAATGGTATGCGAGTTTTCAGCCCCGATTATTCCAATGCGGATGTTTTTCTGAGGCTGATCTGCAAATGCTGTTCGGGTAATTATCCCGGGAGCCACAGCAGCCATGGCCATCCCTTTACCGGTTGTTTTGATGAAATTTCGTCTTGAGTTCATGCTAAATGTTTTATAATTTCATTTCCCATCCTTTTTCATACTCGCGCGACCAAAGTTTTTGTGCTTTTTTATCGCCTTTGATGTGCCCGTTTTCGGGATTAATTTCCAGCGAATGCCCCACACGCTGTGCAATGTTACCTAATTGCACAAGCACTGTACTTTTGTGGCCTGAATCGATATTGGCCACCAGGCTTTCTCCTGAAAGAATGTTGTTGAAAAAGTTACGGATGTGTAGCGAATCGAGATGGCTCGACGGATTGGCGGCATCACGCGGGTCAACTTCCCTCGTATCTTTTACCTCTTTTATAATGTTGTTTTTCAGGTCGAAAACTTTGTATTC
>JBNJGR010000179.1:0-5603 GCA_051747885.1 Bacteroidota bacterium
CCTGCGCAGGGCCCCAGAATAGCTGATATTTGCGGAATAACCCCTGAAGAAGTTACATTGTTGTGAAAGATGTCGGCATATCCGGCGAGACTTTCCACACCTTCCTGAATGCGGGCACCGCCTGAGTCGTTGAGACCAATTAGTGGAGCTCCCATTTTCAGGGCGAGGTTTTGAATTTTTACAATTTTATCGGCATTGGCCCGGCTGAGCGAACCGCCAAAAACGGTAAAATCCTGTGCAAACACATACACCAGCCTTCCGCTGATTTTGCCATAGCCTGTAACTACACCGTCGCCCAGAAATTTCTTCTCCTGCATGCCAAAATCATAATTGCGGTGCGTAACCAGCTTGTCAATCTCATTGAAAGTTCCGGGGTCAAGCAGTTGCAGAACCCTTTCGCGGGCTGTTTTTTTTCCTGCCGCGTGTTGTTTTCCGATGCGTTCTTCTCCTCCGCCCAGCTCGGCTTTCGTGTTAAACTCTTCGAGCTGGTTGTATTTATCCTGTAAATTCATACTATTAAAATTGTTTATTTTTAAAGGTAAAGTATACATGCCTGGCGGCAGACAGGGAACTCGCATGTGTTTTAATCATCATCCTGAATGTATATATTTTACATGCTCGTTTCATAAAATGATTGGTTTATTCGAGTTCAATAAGCACCTGGTTTCCTTCAATAGTGTCACCTTCGCTTACATTAATTTTTTTTATCATTCCACTGATTGGGGCTTTGTATTCACTCTCCATTTTCATGGCGGCAATTATAATGGCTGTTTCGCCTTCATTTATTATATCGCCTTCGTTTACCAAAACTTTTACCACCTTTCCGGGCATAGGAGACGATATGGTTTTTTCGCTTTTGCCCACTCCGTTTGAACCGCGGTTGATAAGATAACGCGCCTCGGCATCAATAATATCAACTTCGTAGGTGTTGTAAAGTGTGTGTGCCGTATATTTTTTTGGTTGGTTGTGCGGGACCAGCTCAATGTTGTAGGAGTGTCCACCTTCGAGAATGGAAAATGTACCATCTGCTGTATGCAGCAAGTCAACTTCGTAATGTTTCCCGTCAACTTCCACTTCCAGCAGGTTCCCGTTTTGCTTAATGAGGTTGACCCAGGCTGTACGATCGTTTATTTTTATTTCAAGTGCCATAAAATATTAAAAATGGTTAATGTAAGGTATTTTTTTCCAGCGGCTTTCTGCCGGCGGTGCAAATTCTTTCAGGTTATCCTGAATTCTGCTGATTTTATCCATATAATCGACAAATGCTGCAATAACCACCATGTCATCACATTCTTCAATATCAGATTTTTTGTACAATTGCTCCTGATTATCTTCTATAAAGTGCGTGTCGTATTTTCCTTCAATAAAGCTTGCATTGTTCATTATGCGCTCAAGGAATTTGATTGACGTTTTTACCCCTGAAATTTTATATTCATACAAAGCTCTTCTCATGCGGGCAATTGCTTCTTTTCTTGTTTTCCCCCAAACAATTAGTTTTGAAATCAAGGGGTCGTAAAAAATCGGAATTTCATAGCCTTCGTAAACATATCCGTCAGTGCGAACGCCCAATCCCAGCGGCTCAGATATTTTATAAACTTTGCCCGGGCTCGGCATAAAATTATTATCGGGGTCTTCGGCATAAATCCGGCATTCAATGGCATGCCCTTCCTGGCTTAAATCGTTTTGCGAGAACTGCAGTTTAAGGCCTTCAGCAATTTTGATTTGTTCTTTCACCAGGTCGATTCCTGTTACCCTTTCGGTAATCGGATGCTCCACCTGCAGCCGGGTGTTCATTTCGAGGAAGTAATAATTCAGGCTCTCATCCACCAGAAACTCAATGGTGCCTGCACCCGTGTAGCTAACTGCTTTTGCGGCCTCAACTGCGGCCTTACCCATTTTCTGCCGCAGCTTTTCAGTCATTAACGGGGAAGGAGTTTCTTCAATCATTTTTTGATGGCGCCGCTGAACGGAACATTCGCGCTCAAAAAGATGAACCGCATTCCCATGCTGGTCGGCCAAAATTTGAAATTCGATATGATGCGGTGAGCTGATATATTTTTCAATGTAAACTGAATCGTCGCCAAATGCCGATTTTGCCTCGGAACGGGCAGCCCTTACTGCAGAAACGATTTCTTCTTCTTTGTGCACGAGCCGCATTCCCTTGCCACCGCCACCGGCAGAAGCTTTTATCATAACAGGAAGCCCAATATTTTTAATGGCATAGAGGGCTTCTTCTTCGTTGTTCACACTGTTAGGAGTGCCCGGAACCACCGGAATTCCGGCTTTCATCATGGCTTCGCGGGCTTGAATTTTATCACCCATTTGCGAAATAACTTCCGGCGACGGTCCAATAAATATGATTCCTTCTTCACCGCATCGCCGGGCAAAATTTGCATTCTCCGATAAAAAACCATAGCCAGGGTGGATGGCATCGGCGCCACTCTCTTTCGCAACCCTGATTATTTTTTCCACATTCAGATAGCTTTCGGGAGAAGGTGCCTTACCAATGTAATAAGCTTCGTGAGCGTACCTTACATGTTGTGACGTTCGGTCTGCCTCGGAAAAAACGGCAACTGATTCAATATTCAATTCCCGGCATGTACGCATAATTCGAATAGCTATTTCTCCACGATTTGCTACCAGGATTTTTTTAATTTGGCTCATTGCGTTAATTTTTATTGCAATAAATTTTGTTTCTTAAAAACACACCTAAATAACTCATTTGGTTAAAAATTGTTTAGGCTGTTTTATTAACTGTTGAAATTACAGCATGAATCTGATAAAGCAAATGGTAATATGTTAATAAATGTAAATTGGACGTTTAATGGCTTCTCAGCTTCAGTGAAATTTGAAAATCAAAAATTATAGTTCTAAAAGTGCAAATTTAACAGTGGACAAACTTTTAACCGGAAGATAGATTGTTCAGATTTTTTTTGTTTAATAAATCATTTTATTTTTACAGAGAATAAAACTAACCTAAATGAAAAACAAACACTTGTTAATTGTATTCTCACTTTTTCTGGGAATTACCTCGTGGGCACAAAATTACGATTACACATTATCTGATGATTCTCTTGTGAACCATCATGCAAGTATCAAAAAGGTGTATTATGCCACCCGCACCGAACAGGTGCCCAAAATTGACGGCAAACTGGATGATGAATGCTGGCAAACTTTTGGCAGTTGGGAAGGGGGATTTATTCAGCAGCAGCCGAACCAGGCTAAACCTCCCTCGCAGGAAACAGAAATTAAAATTTTGTACGACGACACCTATTTGTACATGGCCATTGTTTGTTATGATAATGAACCGGGAAAAATCCGTTCAATTCTCGGCCGGCGCGATGAAAATATGGGCGATATGGCCGGAATTGCCCTTGATAGTTATTACGACAGACAAACTGCTTTCGAATTCAACGTTACGGCCGCGGGGCAAAAAGTGGATTTGATGCACCTTGGCGAATATGGATGGGATTTTAACTGGGATGCTGTTTGGGATGGAAAGTCGTATGTGGGCGATTCGGCCTGGTATGCCGAGATGCGTGTGCCTTTCAGCCAGCTCAGGTATGCCAATAATGAAGAACATGTTTGGGGAATGCACGTGTGGCGCTGGATTGACCGGTTGAAAGAGGAAGATCAGTGGAAACTTATCCCGGTTGATGCACCGGCAATGGTTTATATTTTTGGTGAATTGCGTGGCATTGAAAATATTCCGTATAAACGTAATTTTGAAGTGATGCCCTATGCCAAGGCAAAATATGTTTCGGATGCCCCGGATAATTTTAAAGGTGGCTTTGGCGTGGATGGTAAAATTGGAGTTACTTCTGATTTCACACTCGACTATACAATTAACCCTGATTTTGGCCAGGTAGAAGCCGATCCGTCGGTGTTAAACCTTACTTCCTACGAAGTTTTTTACAATGAGAAACGGCCTTTTTTCCTGGAAGGAAACAGTATTCTGGAATATGGTGCCGGCAGCAGCGATTTGCTTTTTTATTCGCGCCGGATTGGGGCTTCTCCCGGCTATACACCTTCTGTAGCGGAAAAGGAAACATTGGAAATGCCCGATCAGACATCCATCATAAATGCACTTAAACTAACTGGCAAAAACCGCTCAGGACTTTCGGTTGGTGTTGTTAACAGCATGACGGCACACGAGAATGCAACCATTCACTTTAACGGTCAGGAACGGGAAGAAGCTGTTGAGCCTTTTACCAACTATTTTATCGGCCGGATAAAACAGGATTTTAATAGTGGCAATACCGTATTGGGCGGTATGGTTACTTCCACGTTGCGCAATATTAAAGACGAAAATCTTGAATTTTTACCCGACAATTCTACAGTTGGAGGAGTCGATTTTCAACATAACTGGAAAAACCGAAAATATTTTGTTGATTTCAAAGGATTTTTCTCACAGGTAAACGGTTCGGAGGAAGCCATCTCAAATTTACAGACCAATTCGAGGCATTACTTTCAACGCACCGATGCTGAGCATCTTGAATACGACCGGACGCTGACATCTCTAAACGGATGGGGCGGAGAAATGAGCGGAGGAAAAAGAAGCGGTAAATTCAGGATGATGGGTGCGCTCGACTGGCGTTCGCCGGGAGTGGAACTCAACGATGTGGGTTATCTGAGGCAGGCCGATTATATCGATCAGGAAATCAACATTGTTTACTGGGTAAACAAACCCAACGGAATCTTAAACAATTACTATTTTGATTTTGAACAGGAACATAAATGGAGCTATGGCGGTGAAAATCTGGGTGATGAAATAACCGGACATGCCCGGTTCCAGTTTAAAAACCTGTGGCGGCTCGACCTGGTTGCAAAGCGTTCGTTTTATGAAATTGATACCCGCAAACTTTGGGGTGGACCTTCGCTCAGAATTGACGGGGAAACCAGCGGAGAAATCTTCCTGCAAACAAATTCGAGCAGAGACCTTTTCTTTGCGGGGGGAACAGAACTAACCCGGAATGATGATAACGTATCAAAAGCCACTGAAAACACTTTTTACGTGCAATGGCAAATCGGCAGCCGGTTTACCCTTTCCTCCATGAACAACTTTAATATTGAAACTGACAATAATCAGTTTGTAACAAGCATGGAAAAGATGACTTTTTCGAGAAAATATATTGTTGGAAAAATCGATCGAAAAACCATTTCTTCCACTATCCGGGCCGAATTTTTTGTTACACCCGAACTCTCTTTTCAGTATTACGGAAACCCTTACGCTTCGGTAGGTAAATTTTCTGACTATCGGGAGGTTGCTTCCTCAAAGGCGAAAGACATAAACCTGCGATTTGCACCACTGTTTGTTGAAAAGCAGGAAGATGGTGAAGAATGGCTGATGGATGAACGGCAAAACTATATCATGGAATTGACACAGAATTCCCCCGATTTTAACTTTCAGGAATTTCGTTCCAATTTTGTGGCACGGTGGGAATATAAAACCGGTTCAACGCTCTATTTTGTGTGGACCAATTCGCGTTCACGTTACGAAAACAAATACGAACCTTCAGTATTCGAAAGCTTTAAAGGAATCTCTGATGTGAAAGCCCAAAATGCTTTTATGCTTAAAGTAAGTTTCTGGTTCTCCATTTAAT
>JBNJGR010000180.1:0-5573 GCA_051747885.1 Bacteroidota bacterium
TTTTTTGGATGGTGGGATACAATGGAAAAAATTCAGGAGCATTGTGAAAGCTCTGATTTTCTGATTTCGGAAGTTTATTACAGCGACGATGTTGAATCGCTGGAAGATACTGAAATAAGATAACCCGGGTAAAAAGTTTCACTTAAAATTTCCAGTTTAGCCGGCACCATCTTTTTCATTATTTTTACCCGAAATTCTGAGTTATGATAAAACTGGTTTTTGCTACAAACAATCCGCATAAATTAAAAGAACTACAGGCTATTCTGGGCGATGAGTTTGAATTACTCGGCCTGAAAGATATTGGTTGCACCGAAGAAATTCCTGAGGACCAGCCCACCCTCGAAGGAAACGCCCGGCAAAAAGCATTTTATGTTTATGAGAAATACGGTTACTCGTGTTTTGCTGACGACACAGGTCTGGAGGTTGAAGCATTGAATAATGAACCCGGGGTGTTTTCGGCAAGGTACGCTGGTGAAGAAAAAAATCCGCAGGCCAACATGGACAAGCTTTTGGAAGAAATGGCCAAAATAAAACACCGCAAAGCACGTTTTAGAACCGTGATTTCGCTTGTTATTAACGGAGATGAAATGCAGTTTGAAGGAATTGTAGAGGGTGAAATTACACGGCAAAAGCGAGGCGATTCAGGTTTTGGATACGATCCTGTTTTTTTGCCCGAAGGATATACCAAAACATTTGCCGAAATGAATCTGGAACAGAAAAATAAAATAAGTCACAGGGGCAGGGCAGTGCAAAAACTGGTTGGCCACCTGAAAACAGTAGAACCAAACAAGTAGAAAAGGAATGCGAGAATTAATCGTTTCAATCGTTATTTTTTCAATTGTTTTTCAATTGAATGCACAGCGCCGGCAGGGCAGTTGGCAAGATTACCTTTCCTTTTCAAATGCAACCAAAATTGCGGTTGCCGGCTCAAAAATCTACTGCGCTACCGAAGGCGGGCTCTTTTATTACGATCGCGACGACAACAGTATCCAGAAATTTTCGGGGGTAAACGGATTAACCGATTTTGGTATTCAAACCATCGCATGGAACGAAAACAGTCAGGTGCTGGTAGTGGCTTATAAAAACAGCAATATCGATTTGGTATCTGAATCGGGCGTTGTTAATCTTTCCGACATCAAGCGCAAACAAATTACCGGGGATAAGAATATTTACAACATTTCATTTTCTGAAGATGAAGCTTACCTTTCCTGCGGATTTGGTGTTGTGGTGTTAAACCTGTCGAGGCAGGAGGTAAAAGACACCTATTTTATTGGCGAAGGCGGTGCAATGATTCAGGTAAACGATGTGGAGGTGTATGAACAAAATATTTACGCTGCTACAAACGAAGGACTGTTAAAAGCTGACACGGGAAACCCCAACCTGCTCGACTACCGGAACTGGAACAAGGTGCAGAATATACCAAACGCCAATGACAGGTTTACCCATCTGGCTGTTCATGCCGGCGTTTTGCTGGCCAATTATACTCCCGAAAATGTTAATCGCAGTGAATTTTATCGCTTTAACGGAAATGATTGGCAACGCTATTTGCATGGGGTTTATTTTGCTGAAGATGTAATGGTAAACCATGGGATGTTGACCCTTTCCGGCCGCTCAGAATTTTATGTTATTGATAAAAACTTATCCGTTTCTGCAAGAATAAATTCATACCGTTTAAACGGAGAAGAGGTGTCTCCTATCAGGCCCCGGTGTGTGGGCGTGGCGCAGGATGGTTCGTACTGGGTTGCCGACTATGAAAACGGGTTAATCAAAATAGCATCCGAAAATTATGAATCGGTTTTTCCAAACGGGCCAATGGATAACCGGATTTTTTCGCTCTACACCAACAATGGTGATTTGTGGGTAACGCCGGGCGGAAGAAGCGATTCATGGAGCAATATCTGGCAAACACCAAGATTTCAGTTGTTTCGCGAAGGGCAGTGGAATTATTTTACCCATAAAAATTATCCGGAGCTGGATGATTTTTATGATATTGTGGATATTAAGGCAAATCCGGCAAACCCGGATCATATTTATGTTGCCAGCTGGGGTGGCGGGTTGCTCGAGTTTGAAAACGGGCAATTGGTAAATCGTTTTACCAATTTAAACAGCCCGCTCGAAACTGCTCTTCCCAACAAACCCAATCAACCCTATATGAGAATTGGCGGTATTGATTTCGACGCAGAAGGGAACTTATGGATTACCAATTCTGAAGTGGCAAAAAATCTGGTAAAACGCACACCCTCCGGAGAATGGGAGTCAATTACGCTGCCTGAGGTAGCCAATAACTTCAATATAGGCCAAATTCTGGTAGCCGAAAATGATGATAAATGGATTTTGGTGCCCCGCGGACACGATGCTTATGTGGTTGACAAGTCGGGAACACAGAAAAAACGCTTACTGGTTACCTCTTATTTCAATAATGGTGAAAATGAAATTTTTAACCGAATGAGCGATTTATATTGCATTGCTGAAGATTTGGATGGTGCTATCTGGATAGGCACTTCAAAAGGGGTGGCGGTTTATAATAACCCGTGGAGAATCTGGGATGCGGAGACGACGTTTTATGCTACACAGCCCAGCCTCGAACTGGGTGATGGATTGTATCACCCACTGCTGGAAACCGAAACGGTAACAGCCATAGCAGTTGATGGCGCCAACCGAAAATGGCTGGGCACACGCAATTCGGGAGTTTACCTGGTTTCAGAAAATGGCGAAAATGAAATTATGCATTTTACCAGTGAAAATAGTCCGTTGTTTTCCGACAATATTATGGATATTGCCATCAACCAGGTTTCGGGCGAAGTGTTTATTGGAACCAGCGAGGGATTAATTTCATACCAGGGCGATGCCATTGCAGGAAAAGAAGCATACGCCAATGTGTATGTTTATCCGAATCCCGTGCGGGAAACTTACGATGGACCGGTTACCATTACCGGTTTGGTGGAAGACACCGACGTGAAGATTACTGACATCAGCGGAAATCTCGTTTACCAGGGAACATCGCTGGGCGGCCAGGCGGTGTGGGACGGCAGAAACCTGAACGGAAACCGCGTGAAAACCGGCGTTTACCTTGTTTTTTGTAACGATGAATACGGAGAGGAAACGCACATTGAAAAGCTGCTGTTTATCAATTGACAAATTTAAGAAATGCTTGTTTCTACCGAAGGAATTCTTCTGCATTTTGTGAAATATGGCGATAACTCTGCCATTGTAAATATTTATACGAAAGAGTTTGGTCGGCAAGCGTATATGCTGAACATTTCACGGGGGAAAAAGGCGAACAACAAATCCGGTATTTTACAGCCCCTTTTTTTAGTTGATTTAGTGGCTTACCAAAAAGATTCCCGCGAAGTGCAGCGCATCAAAGAAATTAAAAACCAGCCTGTTTATCAGAATATTCCGTTTGATGTTACAAAATCGTCGCAAGCCATATTTTTGGCAGAAATGCTTTCAAAAACCCTCCGCGAACAGGAAAGTGCCCCTGAAATGTTCAGTTTTATTCAAAACTCCCTGCTGTTTTTCGATTTGGCAGATGAGGGAATTGCCAATTTTCACCTCTGGTTTTTGTTTCGGCTTACTGAATACCTGGGATTTCTGCCCGAAACAGAAAATAACGGTTTCGAAGGCTGGTTTGATATGCGCAAAGGAGCCGTGGTGCCGTTTGAACCATCTCACCCGTTTTCCTTTCACAAAGAGGCTACCGAAACGTTGGGAAAACTGGCGCCACTTAAAATTCAGGAACTTGTCGAGCTAAAAATTTCCCGTAACCTTAGAAGTTACCTTACATCAAAACTGGTGGAATATTATCAACTGCATTTCGAACACCTGGGCGAAATAAAATCGCTGAAGGTGTTGCACGAGGTTTTCAGCCCCTGAAAATAAACGCTTCATACGTATAAATTTCAGCATTTTTCCAGCCGTCCCAGCCCAAACCTGCCTTATCGCGTGCACAATGGCCGAGAAATTCTTCAAGATTCCAACCGGTTTTTTTGGCAACCTGTGGAAGATAAGTTCCCGAGTTCAGTCCTTTTTTAATGTAAATACCATGCTTCCCCAGTTCGATTTCTTCGGCTGAATCAATTTTTTTTAGTGGAGAAAGCACTGAAATTTCCAACTCCATATCATCTGTTTCGTCGGGCTGCAGATTTTTGAAACGGTGATCGCATGCTGCTGAAACAGCTATTCGTTGAATCAGGTCGTTCAGGGTTTCTTCTTTTGCAAAATTGCCGATGCAGCCGCGTAGTTCACCCTTAACATAAATACTCACAAAAACGCCCGCCTCACTATTTATTATTCCGTTGGTATGAGATGGCTCAGGCTGGTCGCGTTTGCCGGTTTCCAGAAACTTCAATATTGAATTTCTGGCTTTTTCCAGCAACTCTTTTTGTTCTTCTTCGGAAACCTGAAACGAAATATCTTTTGGGTAAACTGCCAGTGCCCAGTAACCCACAACACGCGATTTGTCTCCGTAGGGTTCAGAATCACCGGAGTTGCTGTAGTCAATTTTTTTGTACTCCAGGTTTTTGTCCTGTGTTAAGTAGAGCAAAGTCAAAACCGAGGTCCATCCACAAAGTGAGGTCGCCAGGTTATCAATACGTTTCTTTTTTTCAATAACCTGCAACAATTTTTGGGGGTTATTGCTGCAAATGGCTTCGGCAGTTTCCAAATCATTTTCGATGGCGTCGTCATATTCAGGATAATGCGAAAAATCGGTGCTGATGACAAAAAGATTTTCAGGCGTGAAATAAGGGGCAAGTGCTTTTCCAATTTTTTCAACATCAGCCGGATTATTAGTTCCCAGAATAATGGGAATTAGTAAAAAGTCGTTTTTCAGATGATATTGAAGAAAAGGGAGTTGCACTTCAAGACTGTGTTCATATTCATGGGCCTCGTCATAATCACGAAAGATTTCATCCGATTCAATCAGTTTCCGGGCTAGTTCTGTATCAACTTTTAACTCCCCCAGGGGTGTTTTGTAGTTGCCCGAGCTGTAAACAGCGGCTCCGCCAAAAAGAAACTGGTGACTCGATGCCAGTACCAAAACCCTTTTAAAATCTGCATCTTGCGGAATTTGGTTGAAAGCCGAAGCAGCGGTTTTTCCACTAAATATATAACCAGCATGGGGCGAAATAATTGCCCGTGGTTGATTTTGGCTGTCCTGTTTTGGCCTGGCTTCCGCAAAGAGTTCTTTCAGTTGTTTTTTTAAGGCTTTTTTCGAGCCAGGATAAAATTTCCCTGCAAATGCAGGTTCTCTGTTTTTGTTTTGTTGAAACGGAATGTATTCCATAATTATTTCAAATTTTTAAACTTGCTTTAATGTACTTTTATAATTTTTACGAACTTTTTTCCATTACGTTTAAAACAGCTTTGTTTTATCCATGGTAAAACAGCAGGCTTGAAAATTACCTTGTGTTTTTTATTCTTTTATACTAAGGTAATAAGTTGTGGAATAAAAGTTTAACGCAAAAGGCTGCTGCTCATTCATTTTTTTCCTTTAAATTGGATTGAATTTTAAAAATATTTGAGATGAAACCAAATAAGAGGCTTGTTATTTTGTTGTTTGTAATTTTTGC
>JBNJGR010000181.1:0-5559 GCA_051747885.1 Bacteroidota bacterium
GAACCTATAAGTTTATACAGGTAGCCCTCTCTGAATTCATCTTTTTCCCAGGCAGTACGGTTTGTAATTTTCACAGGTGAACCTTTTTCATTTTCTGAACCAGGAAACGATAGCCAGCGCAAATTTGCCATTGGCAAGGTGGCTTCCACCCAGTAAATGTCCATTCCAACCAGTCGGCCGAGATTTTGCCCCGGAGAAACCTGCGAACCAATATTTACGTCGCGGTTAAGAATATGCGCATCGAACGGGGCCCGGATGGTTGTACGCTGTAAATCGAGCCTGGCCTGCTCGACCGATGCGCGGGCAGCTTTTACCCTCGATTTTGCAGCATTTAGTTGAGGTTCGCGTAAAACCAGTGATGTGTCTTCTCCGGCAAGTTCTTCCGCCAGCAACTGGTAATCTTTTTGAGCCACGTTTTGTCGCCCCATCTCGATGTTCAAATCAGCTTCGGCCTGGAGCAGATCGCTTTCTCTCAATTGCAAAATATTCTGGTAATCAGCAGGATCGATTCGAAGAAGCGCTTCTCCTTTTTTTACATATCCGCCCGGTGTAAAGTTGGGAGATATCTCCATTACTTCGCCACTTACACGGGGACTTAAAACAATATCTTTTGAAGGCATTACGCTGCCGGTAGAAATAATTGTTGGGCGGTAATTACCGCGTTCAACTTCTATCACGTCCACCAGCATGGCTGTTTCTTTTGTTGCCCCTCCCCTTTGGGCTGTGGGTTCGGTTCGGAATATGACAAACACAACTACTGCTCCTGCTAAAAGAATCAGCAAGCTGATAACGAGTGTTTTTTTTCGGTTCACTGTTTCTTTTTCTTTATTTTCTGATTGTTCGCTTTCTGCCATTTTTTATTTTCCGGTTATTACATATTATCATTAAATGCAGTTTCAGGTTCGGTTTCAATATTGCCTGCAAGCGCCCGGTAAAGTGCGATCCGGAACTCGATCAGTTCCAGTTTTGAATTGAGCAAATCACGACGAAGTTGTTGTTCTTCATCCAGGGCAACGAGCACATCGAGGTAATTGCTCATTCCGTTCAGGTACTCCGAACGCAGTTGTTCATTGGTTTGTACCGCCAGTTCAACCTGCCTTTCAAGGCTTTCAATACTTTTTTTCTGCTGATTTTCCTGAACGAGTGCATCTTCCACTTCCCGGAAAGCAGTAAGCACTGCATCGCCATACTCATATAAACGTTGTTGCTTCACTGCTTCAACACGATCGACTTCAGCACGTAATTCATTCCCCCGAAAAAGCGGAGACAGCAAATCGCCGGCAATTCCACGGCCCCAGTCAGTGAATAAATCCTGAATATCGTAAGCACCTGTAGAAATTGATGCAGAGATCGACAACCTGGGATATTGATTACTGATGGCTGCTGCCAGGTTGCGGTCGGCGGCCTGTAACAGGTTAAAGGTACTGCGTACATCGGGCCGGCGTTTTATCAACTCAGCCGGAACGCCGGTTTCTGGGATGGGCGGCACATCGGGCAGCTTATTTTCAACAAGCTGAATGCCGGTTTGGGGAGTTTTTCCCAGCAAAACAGCCATTGCATGCTCCAGCACCTGTAACCTCGATTCAGCAAAAATCTGTTGTTCGCGGGTTGCTTCCACCAATTGCACCTGCCGGAGAATATCCACACTCCTGATTTGTCCGCTGCTAAACCTGACCTTTAACAGTTGAAGTACTTTTTCATTGGTTTCCACCTGTTTTTGTGCCAGCTCCAATTGATTGTGCGCTTCTACCAACTGGAAATAGGTTCTGACAACCGCAGCAGAAACCGAAATAGCAGCAGCCTGGTAATCGGCCAAAGTTGCCTGGGCCCGGAAACTTTGCGCATCAATATTTGCCCGGATTCTTCCCCATAAATCCACTTCATATTCAGAATACAATCCCAGCCGGAATCGCTGGCTTTGCTGAAATTCAGACTGCCGGTTATTTACTTCGGCACTGCCGGTTCCATCGAGAGAGGGAAATAAAGAAGCAGACTCACGGTTGAGTACAGCCTGTGAGGCACGCAGCCGCTGCCAGGCTGTTTGCAACGAAAAATTAGATTCCAGTGCGCTGTCAACTAATGCGTTCAGGTATTCATCGCCGAAGACTGTCCACCAATCGTGTGACATTTCATTACCCCCTGATTCAGAAAAATTTTCAGGCGTTTCAACAGGCAATGAAACCGAAGTAGTTTTGGGTGAGCAGTTAGAAAGAATAAAAAGCAGAAAACCAATTCCGAGTATTCTTGCAAAATCATAATAACTTATTGAAATCAGGAAACGAAATTTTTTTTCTTTTCTGGTCTTCATCATAAATTCACAAAATTACCTGCAAAACAATGTTTGTTTTTACTAACAATGGTCGATGGAATCAAGTTCAAAATTGATAAATAAGGATAAAACTCAGTTTAAATTTCACTCAGTACTTCCAGCATTCTTTCCCAGGCTTCATCGCGGGCCTTTATATTTTCAGGAGAACCAGAGGGATCGGAACCACTGCGCATAAATGCATGACCTGCACCGGGATAAATAAAGTAATTGTACTTTTTCCCATCAGCCCGCATTTGTTGTTCAGTTTCAGGAATTCCGGAATTAATCCGTTCATCGTTTCCACCGTAAAACCCGTAAACCGGAGCTGAAATATTTTTGATTTTTTCTTTTTCAGGTGCACTGCCGTAAAAAACGAGCGCTGCTTTAATGTCGCTGTTGTAGGTGGCCATCCGAAAACTTTGCGAGCCGCCCCAGCAAAATCCGGCAACTACAGTTTTCCCGTTACCTGCAGGAAGTTGCTCGGCAAAATCCTGCACCACCATCAAATCGAATTTTACCTGGTCGGGAGGCAGTTCATAAATGGCATTCCGTGCCGCATCGGGGTTCGGGAAATCTGCTGTCGATGCGAATTCATCGTTAAATTCTGATAATAAATCGGGAGCCACAGCAATGTATCCTTTTGCTGCCAACTTATCCGAGAAACTGCGCACCCAGTCAGTTAACCCGCGGTTTTCGTGAATCACGATAACAACCGTGGCTTTCTCCGAAATTTCGGGATAAGCAACAAAACACTTTACATCCCTGTCGGCATTTTCAACTTTTACCCACTCGTGATGACGGGGGGAATTTTCCAACTGCTTAAGCGCAAGATTTTGTGCATTTAACAGAACCGTGTTCGCCAGTAAAAATGTAAATACAACTAACTTTTTCATCTGTAATAATTCTGGTTAATATGTTTATTATAACACAAAAAAAGATTTTAGGTTTAATTTTCACATACTGAACATTTTGATTATGAGACAGAAATAAAACCAATATTCTCCTGATTATTTTTTTTGTGCAACTGGCACCGGATTTCCCGTGCAAATTTTCGTAGAATTCAAACCATGTTTTTTTACTTTTGCAAGCATTGCACAAAATGTAAAAATGTATGCAACTGTTCTACATTTCCGATATTTCTGGCGATTCTGTAACACTCGACGAAACCGAATCGAAACATGCAGTGAAAGTTTTGCGGATGCGTGAAGGCGATCGTTTGCAATTAATAGATGGGAAAGGTGGATTTTATGAAGCCGAAATCAGCAATTCGCATCCAAAAAAATGTGTGTTATCTATTTTGAAAACCCAAAAGCTGGCCCGCAGGAAAAATTACCGGCTGCACATTGCCATTGCGCCTACTAAAAACAGTGCGAGATTTGAATGGTTTATTGAAAAAGCCACCGAGATTGGAATTGATGAAATCACCCCGCTTTTATCAGAACATTCGGAGCGAAAAACAATAAAATCCGATCGCCTCGAAAAAATTCTGGTTTCGGCTATGAAACAGTCGAAGAAAGCTTTTTTGCCGAAATTAAACGAGCTGGTTTCATTCAATGATTTCATTGAAAACTGTACTGAAAATGAGAGATTTATTGCCCATTGCTACAGTGGCGAAAAACCGCATTTGAAAAACCTTCTGGAAAAAGAGAATGATATTTTAATTATGATTGGCCCCGAAGGCGATTTCAGTGTAGAAGAGATTGCGGCTGCCAAAGAAAATGGCTTCAGCGAAATATCGCTTGGCGATGAGCGTTTACGTACAGAAACGGCAGGAATTGTTGCCTGTCACACGGTAAATTTGGTGTTGGAATAAATTTTCACTTTCAATCAGGAATTGTAATTTCGCAAAAATTTAGTTATGAGAATACTACTAATTATAGCAATGCTTTTTACAACCGGGGTTTCCGGTCAGAATGCCGGAGTAAAAATCGGGCTGCTTAAATACAGCGGCGGCGGCGACTGGTATGCCGATCCAACGGCACTGCCCAATCTCATTGATTATTGCAATCAACATATGGGCACAAATATCCACCCCGATCCCTCTACCGTTGAAATAGGAAGCTCTGAAATTTTCAATTTCCCATTTGTTCACCTCACCGGCCACGGGAATATTGTTTTATCGGAAAGCGAAGCACAAAACCTTCGCACTTACCTCGAAGCCGGTGGTTTTTTGCATGTGGACGACAACTACGGGCTGGATGAATTTTTCCGCCGCGAAATGAAAAAAGTTTTTCCCGACAATGAGTTAAAAGAGCTGCCTCCCTCCCACTCCATTTTCAACCAAAAATATACCTTTAACGAAGGCATTCCCAAAATACACGAACATGACAATGAACCGCCCCAGGCCTTTGGAATTTTTATTGAAGACCGTTTGGTTTGTCTGTACACATACGAAACCGATTTGGGCGATGGCTGGGAAGATGAGTCGGTGCACAACGACCCGCCCGAGGTGCGTGAAACTGCACTGAAAATGGGAGCCAATATTATATCATTCGTATTTAGCCAGTAATTTGAGTGAATTTTCAATTGAAAAATTAACAAAAACCAGTTCCAAAATTCATGAAGAAAGTAGTCGCATTTAACGGAAGCCCGCGCCAAAAGGGCAATACAAAAATTTTAATTGATGAAGTTTTTAAAATATTGAATGCTGAAGGCATCGAAACAGAAACGATTCAATTGGGAAACAAGCCGATACACGGTTGTACGGCATGTTTGAAATGCAAGGAAATTCAGGATGGTAAATGCCACATAAAAAATGACCACCTCAACTATTGTATTGAAAAAATGGTTGAAGCCGATGGAATAATTATTGGCTCACCGGTTTACTTTGCCGATGTTACTCCTGAGGTTAAAGCCCTGATAGATGTAGCCGGTTATGTAACCCGTGCCAACGGTCATCTGTTGAAACGAAAAGTTGGTGCAGCTGTAATAGCTGTCAGGCGTGGCGGGGCCCTACATGCTTTCGAAAGCATCAATAACTTTTTTCTTATCAATCAAATGATTGTACCGGGGTCGAGCTACTGGAATTTTGCGGTGGGCAAAAACCCGGGCGACGTACTTCAGGATGAAGAAGGAATTAAAACCATGCAAGTCCTCGGTGAAAACATGGCCTGGCTTATGAAAAAACTCTAAACTAACTGTTGGGAGAAAACGTTCATTCAATAAACAAACATAAAATTTTAAGTCATGAAAAAACTATTATTCGCAACATTATTGGTATTATTTTCATTTTCAATCAGTTATGCACAAAA
>JBNJGR010000182.1:0-2734 GCA_051747885.1 Bacteroidota bacterium
GAGTGAGTATTTAATAATTAAAATTTTATTTATGAAGAAAATTGCGCTAATGCTATTTGGCATTGCCATGGTTGGCATGCTTACAGTAGAAGCTCAGGTAAGGCGTATAACAGGAACTGTAACAAGTTCAGAAGATGAAAGTCCGATACCTGGAGTTTCTGTTTTGGTAAAAGGCACAACTGTTGGTACTGTTACCAACATTGATGGTTTTTACCAGTTAGACGTTCCCGCTGATGCGGAGGCAATTGTGTTCTCTTTTATTGGTTTGAGGACCGTTGAAAAGCCAATAGAAGGTTCCACGGTTAATGCTGTTATGGAATCTGATTTTATTGGTGTTGACGAGGTTGTTGTCGTAGCTTACGGTACAGCAAAAAAGGAATCATTTACGGGTTCTGCTGAAGTAATTAATACCGATAAGCTGGAAAGACGAACCGTTGCAAATGTCAGTAAAGCACTGGATGGCATGGCTCCCGGCATTCAAACTACATCAGGTAGTGGACAGCCCGGGTCAAGCTCTTCCGTTGTAATCAGGGGATTTGGTTCTATCAATGCGTCAACCAGTCCTTTGTATGTTGTTGATGGCATTCCATACGATGGAAATATTTCTTCCATTAGTCCCAACGACATTGCCTCAATTACTGTTCTTAAAGATGCATCGGCAGGTGCGTTATACGGTTCGAGGGGTGCAAACGGGGTTATCATGATTACAACCAACAAAGGGGAATCAGGAGAAACCAAGTACAATATAAAAGCAAACTGGGGAGTTTCATCCAGGGCTATTCCCCGTTACGAAACAATGGATGAGCGGGGATATCTTGAAACCATTTTTCAGTCGTACAAAAACGAACAAATTCTGGATAACGGCTTAAGTCCCGACAGGGCAGGGCAAGCGGCTCTGGAGGCCATGGGATCAGGTGCAAAAAGGATTTTTGGGAGCAACCAAATGTACAATCCCTTTGACTATCCGGTTTCTGAATTGATTGATCCTGCTACCGGACAGGTACGTAGCGACGCCTCCCTCCGGTACGATGAAGATTGGCTGGACGAGGTGACAGCAAAAGATCCGCTTCGTCAGGAATATATTTTTACCGCATCGGGTTCGAAAGACAAAACAAAATACCGTTTTTCTATGGGCTACCTCAATGAAGAAGGTTTGTTGCGAACAACTGGTTTTGAACGGTTCACCGGCAGGGTGAATGTTGAAACCGAAGGAGCAGACTGGTTCGAGGCCGGGTTAAATACCAACTTTGCATTAAGCACAAGTAATACCTCGGCCACCGGTACTACTGCCAGTTCAAACGTATTCTATTCTGCACAGTTAATGGGCCCAATTTTTCCGGTGTATGAAAGAGATGAGGAAGGTAATGTTCAGTATGATGCACTGGGAAACCCTGTGTTCGATTATGGCCAAAGCCGGCCAACCGGGGCATCTGCAAATTTTAACAGTGTTGCCACTTTATTTGAAGATAAATATGGTTCCAACAGTGACAATGTTAGCGGACGGACATTTATGAATTTTGGCGATACGGAAGAAGGCGTACTGAAAGGTTTGAAGCTTTCACTGAATTTTGGTTTTGACTATGTTAACAGAAATGGATTGACATACTATAACCCTAATTTCGGAAACGCAGCTAATACTCAGGGATATGTCTCAAAAACCAGCGGAAGGACACTTAGTTATACCCTCAATCAGCTGGTTACCTGGAACAGAAATTTTGGCAAACATAGTTTTGATTTGCTGGCAGGTCATGAATTTTATGCCAACAAATACAACTACCTGTCGGGAACTAAAACAGGTTTTCCGTTTGGCGGTTTATTCGAATTGGACGCGGCTACCTCAATTACAGGCGCCCGGTCGTACGAAGACAATTATACAATCGAATCCTTTTTGTCAAGGGCCAATTACGATTACGACGATAAATATTATTTCTCAGTCAGTTATCGTACAGACGGTTCTTCAAGGTTTCATGAAGATTTCCGCTGGGGGCAATTCTGGTCTGTTGGCGGAAACTGGAGGATTAGCCAGGAGAATTTTATGTCTGGCTATTCCTGGTTAGATAATTTTTCGCTGAAAGCCAGTTATGGTGTTCAGGGGAATGATGATTTACGGGATGGAGACGGAAACACTATTTTGTACGCATGGCAGGCATTTTATGATTTGGGCTGGCCCAATGCCAATATGAGCGGAGCTGCTGTTTCTTCTCTTGAAAACACAGACTTAAAGTGGGAACAAAATAAAAACTTTAATACCGGGTTTGAAGCGACACTGTTTGAACGATTGAATATTACAGTTGAATGGTACCAGAGAACTACCGAAGATATGTTAATGGAATACCCCATTGCCTCTTCTCTTGGGTTCGACAGTTACCTGAAGAACATTGGAAGTATGCGCAACAAAGGGTTTGATATCTCAGTGGGCGGAAGTGTGATTAACGCGCGTGATTTCAGGTGGAATATGAGCCTCATGGGTGCTACTGTAAACAATGAAGTGCTGGAACTTGCCGATAAACCGGAAATTATTTCCGGCAGTTACATTATTAGAGAAGGCGAGCCCCTCCGGTCATTTTATGTTTCCAAAGCAGCAGGAGTTGATCCGGCAACCGGAGCTATGACTTACCGGGTTTATGACGAGGATGAAGATGGTAACAGGGACTACTATTTATCTACCGATGTGGATAAAGCTACCGCCTCCAAAGAAATTATGGGTAGTCGTATTCCCGATATTTATGGATCT
>JBNJGR010000182.1:2834-5559 GCA_051747885.1 Bacteroidota bacterium
GAAGATGGTAACAGGGACTACTATTTATCTACCGATGTGGATAAAGCTACCGCCTCCAAAGAAATTATGGGTAGTCGTATTCCCGATATTTATGGATCTTTCAGCAACGATTTTATGTACAAAGGTTTTGATTTAAGTGTGATGACCACCTATTCACTTGGTGGACAAATCCTAGACGGTGTTTACCGTAACCTTATGTATGGCTGGTATGTTGGCCAGGCATCGCATGTTAATCGCGGACGGGCCTGGAAAAATCCGGGCGATATTACCGATGTTCCCAGGGTGGAAATCGGGAATACATATCCTGTAACCGATAACGACCTGATTGATGCTTCTTATTTTGCCATTAAGAACGTAACCCTGGGTTATACCTTGCCTGCACAGTTTAGCCAAAACCTGAAACTGGAATCAATCCGGTTTACTGCAACCGGCGATAACCTGATGCTGTTTACACATTTGAAGGGTATGGACCCCCAGTATAACTTCTCGGGCGGAACCTCTTATGTTTATACACCGGTCAGAACGATTTCATTTGGTGTAGATGTTAAATTTTAATTGTGAACCAACAACTTTATTAAGATGAAAAGAATTTTTTATATCATATTACTTATCGGATTGGGAGTATTTTCCTCCTGTAATGACGATTTTTTGGATACCAATCCAACCGACAGGGTTTCCGGTCCTGTAATTTTTGAAAATGCCGAAGCTGCCGAAGCTGCCATTAATGGGGTTTACCGGATGCTATACACTGCAGGTTGGAGCGAATCATGGGATACGGAAAATATGGGGATTACTGCTATTTCCCTGTTTTCAAACCTGATGGGCGAAGATCACCTGATGCTTGAACAGGGAAGTGGCTGGTTTTATTTTGATTATGGCTACAATGTTCGCGGAGATTATATCCATAAATCAGGCCGTTCTTATGCCGTTTGGAATTTTTTCTATACCATTATCAGTAATGTGAATTACATTATTGCCAATGAAGATTTGATAGAGGGCGACCCGGCGCTGGTGAATAGTATTGTAGGACAGGCTTACGCTATTCGCGCTTATGCGTATTTTAACCTGATTCAGGTTTTCCAGCAAACCTATAAAGGAAATGAGGATGCCCCGGGCGTTCCGCTTTATACCGAACCTACCACCAGCGATTCGGAAGGAAAACCGCGGGGCACTGTTCAGGAAGTTTATTCCCAGATTAACCTGGATGCTGAAAAGGCCATTGATTTACTGGATGAATCGGGGTTGGAACAGAAACATCCGTCGCACATCGATTACTACGTGGCTAACGGTTTTAAGGCCCGGTATGATTTGGTTCAGGAACGTTTCGAAGAAGCTGCCGGTGCAGCCAGGGAAGCGCTTAAAAAACCGGGGCTTGAAAATGTGCTGGAAGTAAATCAGCTTGGTGAATTTAATGATGCAAGCCTCAGCAACGTTTTGTGGGGCGTGGAAATTATTGCCGACCAGACCAGCGGTTGGGCAAGTTTTTTCAGCCACATGGATGCCGATGCCGGAATGTATGGTTCCAGTGCCCGCCAGTGTGTCAGTTCATGGTTATACAACCAGATTCCGGAAACCGATAACAGGTTGCAATGGTTCAGGGGTGAAATTCCGGAAGAGGAAGAAGAAGAAGGCAGTTCTTTCGTAAGTTACTGCCAGCTGAAATTTGCCTTTGCCGATGTAACCACCCGTACCGGTGATTATATCCTTATGAGAGCGGAAGAAATGTTATTAATTGAGGCCGAAGCGCTCGCACGCCTCGACAGGTACGGCGAAGCAAGAGAGGTTCTGGTGGAATTGGGAAGTAAACGTGATTCAAATTATGGCGAGCGTTTGGAAGATTTTACCGATTCCAAAGAATACAATACCAATACGGTGGGGAACTTGTCAACACTTATGGATGAAATTTTGTTCCAGCGAAGGGTTGAACTTTGGGGCGAAGGAGGCAGGCTCTGGGATATTCAGCGGCTGAACCTTGGTTTTACCAGGGATTTTGCAGGCTCAAATCACACTTCAATGTTAACAGCCAAGGATACCGGCCCGGGTTCGAAAGAATTTATTCTGCCCTTGCCACAATCTGAATTTGACGGTAATCCAAATATTTCATCCGAGGATCAGAACCCTCTTTAATGTTAAATGCAAAATTCAATAAAAATGAAACGAAATATTGTATTCTTATTAACCATAGCATCTTTTGTTTCCCTGATGTTTACCTCTTGCGAGGACAATATCGAAGGGGCAATGCTGGATGTTGGAGACGGAGTTCATGCTGCGTTTGCTTCAACCATACAAAAGGTGGAAATGTTACCGGAAGACGGGAACCAGATTAAAGTACCGGTTTACCGTGGCGGAAATGCAAATTCGGAAGTAGCGGTGAACGTGGAAATGATTCCTCAAAATGCCGCTTCCGAAGGCGTTTTTGAATTGACAAACCCCGATGTTCAGTTTGAAGAAGGGGAACATACAGCGTATGCAATTATTGCATATGACGATATCAATGAACTGGATGCCGGGGCTGTTTTCGAACTGGAGTTGGTAATTACAAATGAAGAGCAACTTTCTGTTTCCGAGGCTGGCCAGATATTGGTACAGGCAAATCGGAAACTGACTTTTTCTCACTTTGCCAATGGCACTTTTTATTCCGAGTTTTTCGACAGTAATTGGCCTGTAGAAGTTGAAAAAGCAGAGGAAGCAGATGTTTTCCGGATTCTGGATTGCTATGTGGAAG
>JBNJGR010000183.1:0-5532 GCA_051747885.1 Bacteroidota bacterium
AGGGAAGAAGATTACCCGATGTGCATAACCCTGAATCCGTCGGGAGTAGCCTGTCCGACTTTGTCATTCAGGCGAGTTCAACATGGATTCATCGCTGGGTGCTGCGCGCCGCTTGGAGTCCTATTTATTGTGTCGTATTTTTTAAATATTCTTAAACCAATCAAGTTTTTCTTTGACCTCTTCTACGAACTCAACTGTCACGCCTAGCTTCAATTCTTTTAGTTTTTCAGCGAAGTCATTTCCGTCAATTAAATCAATTGGGATGGCTCCATCTCTTTGCGCTTCTTTTTTGGCTTCACGAGTAAAACTTCCTGTTGTCATTATAAGACAACAATGTTTCAAAATATCAAACTCAAAACCAGATACTTGATTAATAGGCCTGCAACACTGTAGATCATAAAATCCCTGAACCTGAATTTTAACATTCCGGCCACAAGTGCAATAATGGGCGATGAAAGCGGGAACAGGTTAAAAACAAAAATGGTAAACGTACCGTACTTCTGAATGTGTTTTTCAGCTTTCTGGATCCGTTTTTCTCCCACAAAATAGTGGATGAATTTTTCGCTGAATGAAAGTCCGATAAAATAATCGATAATTTGAGCGGTAACTGCAGTAAGCATCGCAATTGCAACCAACTGGACCGCATCGAAAAAAGAGAGGTAATAGACAAATGCCATTTCAACGGGCATGAGCAAAAAGAAGAGGTAGCCTGAAAAATGAATGAGTGCGAACGACTGGATGCTTTGTGTGCGGTCGGCATACAATTCTCTGCCAATGGTGAGCGAAAATATTACGATTGCTGCAACCAGCGGAAGGATTACACCAATTATTTTCGGTATCGATAGTTTTCTGTTTTCCATAGCTTCCCCGACAGGATGATAAAACTACGCAGCAAAAACCTGTACATGAAAATTTATCGACAAGTTACCTGAATTTTTCGTTATACAGGTCAACAAACAAGATAACTTTCTCCCGCTGAAGGTTCGTGAATGTGAGCTTATGCATACATTACATTACTTCAAGATAATTTATGGATGAAGTTTATTTAATCGATCAACCTATTCTTTAAGTCCATTTGTTCGTGTAAAATTCTAATGACTTCAATTTTACGTTCTGAAATCAACTGATAAAATATTATGTGTTTCCCGGTTTTAAAACCGAATAAATTTTGCCTGATTGCGTTATATTTTCTCCCAACATCAGGAGTTCGACCAATTTCCTGACAAGCCTTTATAATCGTTTGGTAGTATTTGTCAGCTTGATTTTCCGACCACTTCCGGACAGTATATTCCCAAATATCAGATAAGTCGTCAATCGCTTTTTGTCTGAACACAACTCTATTCATTTTTCAACCTTTTGGATTTTAGGCTCTTAAGATGTTCATCAAAGTCAAAATCCTCTACTACCGGACTGTTTAGTCCCTCTTGAATTGCATTTTTTAAAGCGATTGCCTTGCTTTCTTCATTTTCCAGAAGTCGAAGCCCGGCCCGGATTACTTCACTGACATTTTTATATCTGCCTGCTGAAACCTGACTTTTCACAAATTGGTCAAAATAGTTCCCAAGTGATATCGACGTATTTTTACTCATTACTTTAATTTTTTTCAAAAATACCAATTTTAGGTAATTAAGTCAAATTTTGCTTAGTACCTTTATAGGATGCAATTTATCGGGCAAAAACAAAAATGGTAAGCAACTTATTTTGAATACTTTTTCAGCACTCTGAATTCGTCTTTCACCAACAGAATAGCGAAAGCATAATCATTTTTCTGACCTTTTTGACCGGATGAAAATCATTACAATGGCAGTTGTTACCAATCCCATAATTAGCGCCCCTATAACACTCTGAACCGCAAAATTTCTGTAGTTGAAGTGCGCTTCGGCTGCTTCGGTATTAGGGTAATGCCCCATTCCCACCGCATGTTCAATCACGTTGGGAAAATATTCCGGAGTGATAACATACGAAGTTACCCACTGCGTTAACGGACTTACCAAAGCAATGATTACAGTTATAATGATGCCAGAAACCAGTCCCTGCAGGTAGGTCATTTCCCCGGAATGATAGGATTTCTTTTTGTCTTTAAGCGCCAAAACGTAAACCAGAATGGCCGGTATGGCAAACAGATTTGTGAGGTAGAGATGGTAGTTGATGTAAGTGCTGTGCAGGCCGGATAATTTTTCAAGCACCATCCAGAGCAGGCTCAAGGCTATAAAAATGACTGCCCATTTGATTTCAATTTTGTATTTACCAAACATATCTCCTGATTAATTTTGAAAAGTAATATACAAAGATTTATCAAAATAAGCGGTTGGAAAATAATGGAAACCTGTAAGAATTTCTTTCGCAGGCCGACCTCCCGGGAGCCGGACTTTCCCAAGTCCGGGACTTTGACTTGGGAAAGTCAAAGTCCCGGTTTTGAAAAACTGTCAAAAAAAAAAGAATCAACTGTTCAGCCATTTCTTAAAATCAGCCGATCGGTCAATGCTGACAATCGTACCAAATTCATCGTCGGCTTTGGGATTAAGTTCCAGTTTTACCCGTCCGCGTGAGTAGGCAACCATGTTCGAAATAGCATCCATATTAATGAAGTATTTCCGGTTTATGCGAAAAAAACGGGCGGGGTCGAGCAGGGTTTCCAGCTTATCGAGTGAGTAGTCAACCGGAAAATTTTTGCCTTGAAAAGTGCGCAGGTAAACACCTTTTTCCAACGTATAAAAACAGGCGATTTGTGCTACGTCAACTTTTTTGATTTTATTTCCGCTTTGTATCAGAAACCGTTTTTTGAATTCGGGTTGTTTCCCCTGAATTTGTGAAAGAAGTACATCGAAATCGATGGTGAATGCCGATTTCAGGTTACGGAATTTTTGCAGGCTTTCGGCCAAATCGGTTTTGCGAATGGGTTTTAAAAGATAATCCACGCTGTTGAGCCGGAATGCTTTAATGGCATATTGGTCGTATGCTGTAGTGAATATAACGGGAGTGGAAACAGCCACCTGGTCGAAAATACTGAAGCTGATACCGTCAGAAAGCTGGATATCGAGAAAAATAAGGTCGGCGCTGTTTTGCAGCAGCCATTTTACTGATTCTTTTATGGAACCCGGTTTGGCCATTACCCTGATTCCGGGGTCAATTTCCAGCAGCATCGATTCCAGTTTTTCGGCAGCCAGTTTTTCATCTTCAATAATCAGTACGTTCATCTTTTTCAATATCTATTAACGGAAGTTTTGCAATGTAATAATTCGTATCAACAGAAAAAACCGGTTCTTTAGCGCTAATCATGGCATAGCGCTTTGTCAGGTTTTTCAGTCCCAGTCCGGTGGATTTGCCCATCGAAATTTTAGGCTGAATGTTATTTTTTACCACAAGATGTTTATTATGGCTGAATACTTCAATTTTCAGTGGTTTCGATTCATTTATAACGTTGTGTTTAATGGCATTTTCGAGCACCACCTGCAACGAAAGCGGAGGTAAAATCAGTTGCAGCAAGTGTGCCGGAATATCCACCGCATACGATAAATCGTTGCCGTAACGAATTTGCTGCAAAAAAAGGTACGAACGCATAAAATCGAGTTCTTTTTCCAGCGTGGTCACGGGCTGCTCTATTGTTTCAAGCACATAGCGGTAAATGTGCGAAAACTCATCGATAAACTGCTGGGCTTTCCCTGTGTCCTTGCTAATCAGGCCGGATAAAACATTCAGGCTGTTGAACATGAAATGCGGGTTTATCTGGCTTTTCAATACTTCAAATTTTATTTGCGAAAGTTCTTCCTGCAGGTTTTTTGCCACTTGCTCTGCGCGTTTGCTTTCTGTATAAAAAATCCAGGCCTCGAGTATGGCCATCAGGAAAATATTCACCACACTGAAGATTAATGCATTGCTCACAACCACGCCTTGCAGTTCCTCAGTATAGGGCATTAAAGCATTGGCAAAAAATGTAAATGCCAGCGAAACAAGTATGGCAATTGCTACCGAAAACCCAAGCTGGATAAAAATCCGTTTGATGGTCCTTTGGCCCCACGATGCAACTTTATTCAGGAAACGTATCATAAAAAGGTTGGGGTAAGCCAGCAAAAAACCCGCAACCATGCTTAGCGCAACTCCGCGGAATAAACGGAAAAGAAAATAGTCGAAACCGGTAAGAACATGGTAACCCGAAAAATGATTGTATAAAATAATAACCAGTTGAACGGCTACAATAAATCCGGTTAAAAACCGGAAAAGTTTTCCGAAAGATAAAAGCCGGTGGATGGATTTAAAATTCATATTGGTTTTCGAATTCATTTTCAAAGATAAATTGTTTTGTACTGTTTAAAGTTTTATTGTTCGGAAAAATGGCTTATCAGCCAGTTATGCCAGTCCGATTCCAGTTCATTCAGATTTTTGTTAAAGACGGTTTCCCAATTTTTATTCAAATTCCAGATTTTCGGAAAATTGCTCATTCCATAAGTTTCAATAAAGAACCCGGTAAATGAACCGGCAGCGGCATAACCCATTTCAGAAAAAATGAAACCGGAAGGAATGCTTTTATCCAATCCGGCTTCAATCAGTTTCTGTTTCTAAAATCGTTTCAAAATTCCCACCCGCAATGAGGCATAATTGTGTTTCAGCTCTCTGTCAACACCTTCAAAATCAGCATTCCTTGCGAGCGCGTTAAATTTTACACCCGGGGTGAATCTCCAGTTTTTACCCAACGGAACATCAATGCCAGCTGCAAGCTGCCAGCCTAATCCGTGGCCGGTGTCGTTAATAATTTCCCCGTTGCTGTTTTCGGTTTCAATGTGGTTGAACAATCCGCCTCCCCTCAGATAGTATTGAACCGGAGAATTACCAAACGGATGTTTAAACTGCAACCCAAAAACATAACCCGTTTCTTCAAAACAAACATCGTTTCCGGCAAATGATTCGTCTGCACCAAACCGGTTCCAGCCCCAGCCGGCATAAACTCCGGTGTGTGGTAAAAACCGGTAATGAAAAATACCTTCGAATCCGAACCCGGGATTGAGGGTTGATTCATCTAATTTGTTGGTGGCCATGGACACACCGCTGCTGAATTCAAATCCAAAACGTTTTTCTTTTTCCTGTGCCAGCGTTGTTGCTGATAATAAAATAACAAATACAATACTTAATAATGCTTTCGTTTTCATTTTTCTGAACTTTTAGTTTTAAAATAAATTGACGAAGCAAAAGTAGAGGGTGTTCAGGCCGTAAAAAAAGAAATGTTGACGAGGGGGTCAATCTTTAGGATGAATACATATTTTGAACTTCCGAACGTGCATTGCCCGGATGATTGTTCCTGAAAATACTGTAAAACCAATTGCTACTGGCAGTAAAAAGTTTGTTGAGTCAGCGTGTTATTGTACACTCAGAATTTCCTTTCGGGAGTCGGACTTTCCCAGGTCCGGCAATTGAAGCTGAAGACCTACTTTTTATTGAAAAAAAACAACACTTTGACTTAGGAAAGTCAAAGTCCCGGGAGGCCTACTCCACGGTAACCGACTTGGCCAGGTTGCGGGGCTGATCCACATTACAGCC
>JBNJGR010000184.1:0-5500 GCA_051747885.1 Bacteroidota bacterium
ATCAGTGGTATCGGGCGAATAAGATTTAATTGTTCCGGTAAAAGGTTTGATAACCGAAATACTGGCCAGGTCTTTACTCGTATGGGCAGTCCATATTTCTCCTGAATTGCTGATGATAAAATCGTGAAGCCGGAAGCACCCGAATAATTCCGGTTGTCGCTGCTCAGTTTCATAAAATTGAAAAGTTTCAGTTTGCGGATCAAATGATTGCAACTTCGCACATTGAGTATTTTCGTCTTTATGGTTAAACCGGCCGTACATCCACAACTTGCCGTTTTTGTCTTCTTCTATCGGGCCCAAAAGAAGCCGGGCAGGATAATGTTTTAAAGAATTGCTTTCCCTTTTGTAAAGATAAAGACCTTCTTCCGTTGCAATCCAAAATCTGTTTTTACTGTCTTCAAACATGGATAGAACATTATCGCTTATCTGCTTATTCCGGCCCTTTCTGCCGTCGGAAAACTTTTCTATGGAATCTGATTCCGCACTATAACGGTACAATCCTTTTTTAAAGATACTGTGATTCAAATCGCCTGCGATGGCGAGCCAGATAACTCCCTGCTGATCCTGAACGATGGACTGTATATTGTTATCTTCAACAGGTTGCGAAGAAAAAGAGGGTTTGATTTGGTACGATTGGAAATACCGGTTGTTGGGAAGCATTTTATTCACTCCGCCTTCGGTGCCAAACCAGAGGATGCCCTCCTTATCTTCATAAACTGATAAAGCGATCTTGTGATTCAGGCTACCCGGTTGAAACGGATCTGCTTTCAGCTTTACGGCTGAATTTCTTACGGGGTTAATCCGGTACAATCCTTTTTGGGTACATACCCAAAGAAAACCCTTCCGGTCTTCATAAATGCCGGGTAAAATTAAGTCGGTATCAAAACCTTCGATATCCGCTTTGGTCAGAACCGGATTGCTTTTGTTGGTATCGAAACGGTACAATCCTTCAGTGGTAGAGCCCAACCATAAAATTCCGTTACTGTCCAGAAGCCCAGTCAGGCAAAAGGGAGTTTCACGTTCACCCTGCGAATTAAAACCGTGAGGCTGATATGTTTCATTTTCCCGGTCAAAAAGATATACTCCACTGCTGGTGACCGCCCAAAACCTGCCCTGTTTATCTTCTGCCGCATACGTAACCTGAAAAATATTTTCAGTTGGATACAACTTAAATTCTTTGGACACCGGTTCAAACCGGATTAATCCTCCCATGGCAGAACTCCATAAATAGCCCTGCCGATCTTCGTATAACGCATGAACGATGTTCCACTTCGGCTCGCTTACGGGGCTGAAACCGTGCCGGGTTACCTCATGGGTTTTCTTGTTTATTTCATGCAGACCGCCGCCCCATGTAACTACCCACAACCGCCCCTGGCTATCCTCTTTGATATCCATTATCCGGTTGTGATTTAAAGAATGTTCAGGATCATCGGGATTTGGTTTGAAAACCGTGAAGATATATCCGTCGTATTTATTCAAACCATCCTGGGTACCAAACCACATAAATCCTTCCTCATCCTGGTAAATACTCCAAACCGAATTCTGGGATAATCCGTTGCGGTCGGTTAGATATTCAAAATGATAATCCAAATCCTGAGCGCCTAATTTTGCAGAAACAAAAAATAGCAATGAATAAAATATGCAAAGATGAAACTTCATAAGTAACTGATTACGTCTCTTTATAAAATAAGATTATTGAATGAAAATAACCAATAAAGATTAAAGTATCTTTTACCGGCAAGATTTAAAATGAGTTTATGACAATTCAACAAAATGGTAAGATAGCCCCTTCCAGGCAAGGGCTATCTTTAGTTAACGCTGTCAAGTCTAAAGACCTTGACAGGTTGGGTACCGCAGACTTGTCAGCGTGTAAAACTCCTGACAACGTCAAACAAATACGAATTACAATATTTACCAAACTAAACGACATTAGATTATAAATTAATACTCGATTTTCTTCTGATTTACCCCGCCCCTAAAGGAATTCAGGAGAAAAATCTGACTGTTTCCGTCCGCTGGCGGATAACAACAGACAGATTTTTCCAAAATATCAAAGTAGAATCAATTATTTGTATCATTTACCCGTAACGGTAAATGTTTTAAAGAAACCTTTTGATTGTGGATCAGGAACCTCGCCTACCAAACCATACGTATGCCCGGGTTCCAGCCTGAAAGTTACGTACGCTGTATTTCTTGAAATTTCATCCCCGGCAGGCATTTCTTGCACTCCACCTAAAAAAGTGGCAGGTGCAGGTGTGTTAAGTCCGTCAACATCCACCCAGTTCATCCAGTTGTTTACAGCGTCAATATCTGCCTCATCTTCTATTTTCACCAGGTTTACATCATGACCAACAAAATTGCTATATGTTCCTGGTGGAGCCTGTTCCATATAATGCACCTTCATGGTATGTACACCCGGTCGGGTGTGTCCTTTCAATTCATAACCGTCATTGTCAACATAAAGATGCAGCGTGGGCTTCGGAGGTTTTGATGTCGATTTTTTTTCTTTCACAACAAATTGTGCCGCCATACCGTCTGAGGTATGGAAAATGCCATCTGTTTTCACATAACATTCCATTATATACGTTCCGGGCTCCAGGTATTGCATGGTTTGGCCCGTTTGTCCGGGCCCAAGCAAACCAACACCGCCGATGTATTCTCTGGCAAAAGACCATGCAGGCAGATTAGCAAACTCAGCCAATCCTTCACCTGTTTTGCCGTCATTAATTAATTCCATTGCCGCATCGAATACCGGTACCACTTCGTTAAAATAATCGTCCAGATTTTTCTGTTCCCCATCAATTACCGGCATTTTTTCAAGCAGGAAAAAATGGGTGTGGTGATCATTATTCTTATAACGGAAGGTGGTCCATCCCGACAGGATTTCATCGGGCAAATGAAAATCCATGTGTTCGGTTTCCACCACTACCATATTGCCCTGATGAGGCAAACGGGCTTTACCGGCAGATTTTAAAACTGGCTCTGAGTTTAATTGGAAAGAGTTGTCTTTTTCACAAGCGATTAGCGATAAAATTAAAATCACACTTAAAAGGTGACTTACTTTCAGTTTCCTGAACCAGGAAACATTTTTACTTACAGACATTAAATTTTTCATAATAAAGTTTTTAAAAAATTTTACAATAGTTTTTATGAATTTTCTGATACCCACAAAGTTATTGCAGAGGGGAAGCGATATGTTAATACATTTCTATCATATCCCGGTAAATTTCTTACCCAATCAAATGGAATTGAAGTGCCTGGGGTGGTTGTTTAGTAAAATCTTATCAGATAGTAGTAAAATTGTAATTGCTCAGTGCTAATTAGGGGTGAAGTCAAATTTTTACGATACCTGGAAGACACGATTAAGGAAACCAATTATAAAGAGATCAAAGAGTTGATCTTAGATGGGATGAACTGTACTGAATCTCAAAAAGAAAGAATGCACTGAAAAATTGATTTTTAACCACCTCCATCTGGCCTACCAGGTGGCCCTGGCCGGATGACGCCTCCTTGATACCCCTTTTGGTCATACGACCCACATTCCTTACGCAGACCATTTCCCCTACCTCTCTGGTCATCCCCCATATGCCCTACACAGACCATCTCTCCTAGAGGAGAGAGTAAGAGAAATTTTTTATTTATTTGGGGAAAGAATATGGTATAAATGAGTTTTTTGGAGGGGAAATTCTGAAACGGGATTTATATCTTAATTTCAAATTTACTTATTGCTATCAATTTTCCGAATTTTTTACCCCGGCCCCAAGAGGTGAAATCCGAAAAAATGTTGGGTTGTTGTGGTATTACCGATTACCAGCGGTGTCGCTGGGAGCGACGCCGTTGGTTGGGAAAAAACACCCCGGCGGGGTGTAATATTTATAGTAATATTTATAACCCCCGGTTACTGAGGCCGGGGTAAAAAACCCGAAAAATCGTAAGCAAAAATAGGACACCACACTTCAGGCAGGTTACCTGTCACAATTTTTATTAATTTTGCTAAAAAAGAAAATTATGGAAGCAATAGTTATTGAAATTAAGGATGAAGCAGATGCAAAATTCTGGCTTAATCTTGCAAAAAAAACAGGAACCAAAGCCCGGGCAATCGATACCGATAAATTTGAAGATGCAAAACTTGCCGAATTAATTGAAAAAGGCATGAAAACCAAAACAGTTAGCCGAGAAAGTATTATGGAAATACTGGAACAAAAATGAAAACAGAATTTAAAGCTTCATTTTTGAAAGCAATAAAAAAAATTAAAGACCAACAGCTAAAAACGGAAATTGCTGATACAATTAAAGAAGTAGAATCGGCTGAAAATTTAAGGCAAATTAAACAACTGAAAAAACTAAAAGGATACAAACACTATTACCGTATTCGCATAAAAGACTATCGTATTGGGCTCAAAGTTGAAAAAACAACGATATATTTTGTTGACATAGCCCACCGTAAAAATATTTACCGATTTTTCCCAAAATAATTTTACAGACGTGTAAAGACGGTGTAAGCACTGGCAGCTTGAAAAGAATCGTAAGTCCGGTGCTGCCCGATTATCGCATAGCAATCCCCGTTGAAACACCGAACGTCCTGTCACCCTCCGTAAACACGGCGGCGCCAGCGTATTGGTCGGCAACAATGTGAAGCGAATTCGTAAAAAATACCAGGACACCCTAAAACTTAAACGCACTCCCAGCGCCCCGAACTCTGGGACGGTCAAACCGCCATGCGCTGCGTACAAGCCATCATCAACGCCGATTCCCATCCATAATGCCAAACCGTCGGCGTCGCTTGAAGCGACACCGACGGTAACTGACAAAGAACCACCTCCCTCCGCCAAAGGCGGAGTACTCCTCCTGCCTTAAGGAAGGAAAAAGGCAGGAGGAGAAACTAAGTGCTAATAATTAATTTCGGAATTCAAAATAGATTATGAACTACGAAAATTTCCCCTCCTTTAACGGAAGTTAATTGAAATAGGATTTTGTAAAAAGGAGGCCTGCCCGGCTTGATTTATCAGACGGGGGTGGCTGAAGTCCGGACATAAATAAAGTTTTTTCTAAAAGTGCTGCGGACGAAGCCGGGGTGGTGAAACATCCCAAACCGTCAGCGTCGCTCCCAGCGACACCGACAATCACACCGAGTACGGTTCCTTTGCTCACCCCCATCCGCCAAGCGGATCTTTATCCCTTCGGGAAACCACTGGGCGGATAACACCGGCTGTCACAATTTTTATTAATTTTGCTAAAAACAAACGATATGATTACCATTAAAATAAATGAACGGACTAAAGCTGGAAAAGCACTGATAGAAACAGCCCGGATAATGGCCCAAAAATACCGGGGAATTGACATTCTTGAAGATGACCAGGATTTATTGGAAAAAATGAAAACTAATTACCAGTCTGATTTACTTTCAGAACAAGAAAAAGAAGCTTTTCTTAAAGAACTGGAAAAACTGGCCGAATAATGGAATTTAAGTTTAAAAAGGCTTTTGAGCGTGATTTTAAAA
>JBNJGR010000185.1:0-5472 GCA_051747885.1 Bacteroidota bacterium
CCCGGGCAACGCATCCGGTGAATGGTAACCAAAAAATTCAGGCCCGTTAATATAGATGAAAAACCGAGAATGAAAGCTCCGAAAATAGCCGGCAGCATATTAGTTCCGGTTTTAAAACTGTATGGTGCATAAAAAGTCCAGCCAGTATCCGGTGTTCCCGGGCCAAACAATAATGCAGCCAGAACCAAAAATACTCCTGCCACATAAAACCACCATGAGAGCAGATTAAGTTTTGGAAAGGCTACATCTTTGGCTCCAATCATTATGGGCAACAGAAAATTCCCAAAAACAGCCGGAAGCCCCGGAATCACCACCATGAAAATCATAATTACACCATGCACCGTAAATGTGGCATTGTAATCCTGGGCATCCATAATCGTTTTGCCGGGCGCAAGTAGTTCAAGTTTCATCGCCAGCCCCAGCAGTGCCCCAACAGAAAACATTACAGCCATTGAATAGAGGTAAAGTAAACCGATACGTTTATGATCGGTTGAAAAAATCCATCCCAGCAAACCTTTAAACCGTCCGCGGTATTCCAAATAGTTTGCCTGATTTGCAGCACTTGTAGATTGCATATTCAGTTTAGTTTAAATATTTAGCTTTTTTCTCGGTTTCAGTACCAAATATAATAATAATAATACTGCGAAAAACATTATTATCGCCCCGCCAACTTTGGTAAAATTCAGCACATACGTTTGCCCGGCAGGATCGTAAGTAAAACAAAATCTTAAAACTTTACTCATTGTTGGCCCCGACTGCCCTTTTGATGCTTCCACAATAGCCATTTTCCATTCAAAGGGCAAAAATTGCAACCCGTTTAGGTAGCGGGTAATTTTTCCTTTGGGGCTGACCACCGTAAGTGATGCCGCGTGTAAATAATCGTTCCCGGTTGTTCTATACCTGAAACCTGTGGCTTCGGTAGCTCGGTTGATACTGGCGCTGTCGCTCACATAAAAAAGCCAGCCGTTTTCAGCTTCGGCAGCTTTTTCATCCGACATCAGCCCGAGGTAATTCGTTTTCTTTCGGATTCCCAAATCAATTGTCTCTGTAGGATCGAAACTGATGGTTAACACCTGGTAATCTTCACCGGCCACCAGTTCCGATTTGTTCATTACCCCGGCTACTGCTTCCATTAGCGGACTGCAAATACCGGGACAACGATAATAGACGAAGTTGATTACAGTTGGTTTGTCAATTACATCTGACAACCAAACCTGTTCGCCGTTTTCATTAATTAAAGAAATGCTGTCAGGCATGTATTCATTTAGGTGCTCAACAATCCCTATCTCCACGTCTTCGGGATTTACAGCCGGATTTACAGCCGCCTGTCCAATAACAAAAAAAGGAATCAATATGAATATAATTAGCGCCCCTGTGCGATTAATCCTTTTAAACAAAAAGTCTCTCATAAAAAACATACCCCTTTCAAAAAATAACCAAACCCATTCAAACTTTTCTCTCAAAATATTTAACCCGAATAATTCATGAAAAGTTCAGGCAAACAAGTTGTGTTTCACAATAAACCATTTTATGGAATGAAAGTTTAAGGGAGATGTAATTTTTATGGAATGCATCGGTTTTTTAGGATCAGCAGAAAAATAGGTGGAGTAAATATTTAAGATCTTGACCTAAGATTAATTTCCCCCTGCCGGGGGCCTTCATCTTTGTCTTAAAACAAAGACGAAGCAGAAAATTCAAGGCTGATTTTCATCTTCAACCTCCATTTTCATAAAACCTAACTTTGGCCGGGTGATCTCCTTAGGTCTTCGGAGCTTCCCGGTCTTCGTAAGGTTTTATTTTAATTCCGGTTTTGATGAAAATAGGCCGCAGGACTGCAAGTTAGGAGCGTCCAAAAATTTCGATGAAATCAGAATAAGTGCGCGGGCCTGAAAAAATTAATAAATAATGACTAATCCCTCGATTAAGTTAATAATTGTCAACAAAATGGTATTGTATTACTTAAAAGTCCACCAGGTTTTTTTTGATTTCAACTCCGGGAAACACTACTTCCGGTTGCAGGGAAATCAGCTTTCCTTTCCATAGCCAAAATAAACAGGAGGTTGTATTTAAATTCTCAGCAAATAAAAAAAGATTGTTCCGGCTTTACTGACTGCTGTTATTTTGAGCCTGCTCACCTGTTGATTGTTGCAAAGCCAGAATACAATCTTCAACCTTACGCATCGAAAATCCATAAATCTTGCGGATACGGCCCAAACGCTCATTAGATGAAACATCTGAAGGAATATTTAAAGTGCTCTTTAATTCGGCTGCTGAAATATTATAGTTTTTGGCAAGTATGCCAATTGTGTGGTAGCCTTTAACTTCGAGCATTCGGGCCTCTCTGTGCCTTCGATTTTCGTCTTCGTCTATTGCGTGTGATTGTGTCAGTTCATTTAATTCTTCTGATGATACCGGTGTTCTATTTTCGGATTCGTCAGGTAAATATGTAAAAGAAGTTCGGGAAACATTCCGCCCGCCCCCCTCACCCTGCCCGCGGATAGGTTCGCCCAATTCAACCTGAAGGAGGAATGGAGAAATGAAAATCAGCAAGCTCACAACTGTTAAAGTAAAAACCAATGCATACCTTTGAGTTCGCAAGGGTGTAATCCGTCTGAAAAGGCAAATTATTTGCTTCCAGTGAAAAAAAATATGCAATACAAGAAGCACTGCTAACATTACCCCCAATACAAGGTGGATAAAACCCCACTGATGGCGGTCTAAGCCAAGCAGGGTTATTTCAATATTACTTCCGAATTTTTCCCACCGCGCTTCACCTGAAATCAAGGTGAAACGAATGAAAAAACCGATAACCGCCAATGCTGCCATCACCACAAACATTAAGATGTCTATCACAATATTAACTTTTTGGCGTGTTACCGGTTTCATTTTTAACATACTCAGGTAGATGAAAAATTTATTATTTTCTTGCTGTAAACATAATTTTAGACGCAGCATTTTCAGCTGCTTTCACCAGCGGATACCCTGCAGGAGAGGCTGTAAGCAACGGATGTGTACCAAATTGTGCTGTTAGCAATGAATTCAGCGTCATTTTATTCTGAACGATGATTCCCAGCGTATTGGTTAATTCTCCTGCCGAAAGGCCGCCATACACTTCGCCGCCTAAAATTACTCCGGCTTCCTTCCCAACCACCAGTTTTACAAACTGTTTATGAGTATCTTCCAACGAACCGGGATGCCGGTCGATGCCTTCGAAAGTGCCTGTTATAAAATCGAAATTCTCTGCTGCTGCCTGGGTTTCGGTAATTCCTGCAACTCCAAATCCTGTTTCGCCAATGGCAGTTGAGAAAATTGAAATAGTACCTATAAAAGTTTTAATGGCCGACAATTTAAACAGGTTCATTCCGGCAATTCGGGCCTCGGCACATGCTGTTGATGCCAGCATAACCGGCGACGGTTTGCGGGTAAAAAAGTCACGTTTTTCAGCACAATCGCCCACGGCAAAAACGCTGGAATCTTCCGTGCGCATATAATCATCAACTTTTATAAAACCTTTGTCACTTAAAGGAAGCCCGGCCTCTCCGGCCAGTTTTGAGTTGGGCCGGTAGCCCATTGCCAGAATCACAGCATCAGCTTCAATTCTTTGTCCATCATCCAGCAGCACGCCGTCGGCTTTTCCATTCCCGGTAATTTCCGAAACAAGCTTTCCGGTTAAAATATTCACCCCCCTTTTGGCAAGTAAACTTTCAGCTCTTTCCGAAATGTCTTTATCGAAAGCCAGCCCCAAAATGTTTGGAAGTTTCTCTACCATAGTAACATTTTTACCTGCTTTTCGAAGTTCATCTGAAATTTCGATACCAATAAATCCGGCCCCAATCGTTACAATATTTTTGGCATCTTTCAGCTTCGTGTGCATTTCATCGAGGTAGGTTTTATCTTTGGGTACTGTGAAAACATTTTCCAGGTTCGCCCCGTTTAGCCAGCCGGGCTGTATTGGAGTAGAGCCTGTGCCAATAACCAATTTTTCGTAAGCAATCACGCTTCCCGATTTAAACCTCACATTTTTTTCTTTTAAATTAATTACCTCAGCTTTATCCACAATCATTTCAATACCATTGGCCTCAAACATCTTATCAGCCGGAAGAATATCGTTATCAGAACTTCCTACTGAACCAAAAATATAAGGGATTCCACAAGGAATAAGCGTTTTGGGATTTTGAGTTGTTACTGTAAATTTTTTATCAGGATAAACCCTTTTCCCGGTTAGTGCCGCTACCAAACCTGCTGCACTGCTACCAATTACCAAAACATCGGTTTGTGATTTTTCGTTGTTCATTTCAACTATATTTAAAATTTAAATAAACTTAATCTCATTTAATCAACAAATTTAACGAACAAATGATTAATTACGAAACTTGAATCAACATATTTTTCAAGCCAGACGAAAAAGAAAATACAATTTTTAATATTTTGGAATGAAGCGTTACGAGAGAGTTACATCCGGTAACAGAATATCGAAATTTGTCAATATTGCTGTAAAACATATTTCGGTTTGAACACTGACAACTAATTTATGGATTATTGAAAGCATTGTTTTCAGTTTTCAGTTTTCAGTTTTTTATTTAATTTCAAACCTTGAAAAATCGCAATACCATCAACTGCTAAAAATGAAAATTCAAAAAGCTATTTATTACTAATGGACAATAAAAAAGAGAATATTTTACTGCGTGTCTGGAGATTCTATTTAAGCGGGTTTAAAAACATGAGTAACTGGGGCAGGCAGGTTTGGATAATCATACTTATCAAACTGTTTATCATGTTTGCTATTCTGAAAATTTTCTTTTTCCCCGATTTTCTGAAAACAAATTTTGAAACAGACCAGGAAAGAAGTGACTATGTACTTGAAATATTAACAGAACCAAAATAATTAAAATGGTTGAAATTGCAGATTTATCATTAGTAAACTGGTCGAGGGCACAATTTGCACTCACGGCCATGTATCACTGGTTATTTGTACCGCTCACCCTGGGGATAACTTTTATTATCGCGTTTATGGAAACGCTGTATGTAAAAACGGGCAACGAGGAGTGGAAACGGATAACCAAATTCTGGATGACACTGTTCGGCATCAACTTTGCTATTGGGGTGGCCACGGGTATAATTCTAGAATTTGAATTTGGCACCAACTGGTCGAATTACTCGTGGTTTGTGGGCGACATATTCGGTGCGCCGCTGGCCATCGAAGGCATTTTTGCCTTTTTTATGGAATCCACTTTCATTGCCATCATGTTTTTTGGGTGGAACAAGGTGAGTAAGAAAATGCATCTTGCAGCTACCTGGTTAACCGCCATCGGAGCCAACATGTCGGCCTTGTGGATATTGGTTGCCAACGGCTGGATGCAAAACCCCGTAGGTATGGTTTTCAACCCTGAAACCGCCCGTAACGAAATGCAAAGTTTCTGGGACATCCTGTTCTCGCAGGTTGCAGTTGATAAATGGCTGCACGCCACATCA
>JBNJGR010000186.1:0-5462 GCA_051747885.1 Bacteroidota bacterium
TCCGGCCCGTTTTGTGCCCAGGTGAGAGTGGTAATCGGTTCCGTAAAATACCGGAAATACGACGTCGGTTTTTGCAATGTTGCCAAAGAATCCGCTCATGTTGATGTTGATTTTTCAGATTGATTTCAGGGCCGCAAATTATGGCTTTTTAATCCGTATATGAAACAACGGGCAGATTGTTTTTTAACAAACTACAAACAATTAACCTGATAATTTATTTCACCAGTTTCGAGATGGCACGGAATTCGGATGCTGCCGACGAACGGGTCAGTTCGAAAAGAACAGACTCCGCAGAAGTCATCATAATTCCCTCGAAACGGAACCGTTCTTTTGACAGTTCGATGCTTTCGGGCGCACGCGACGAAACACAATCCATTACCACCACCGGGTTCATTCCTGCCTCTTTCAGGTCGATGGCGGTTTGCAGCACACAAACGTGCGACTCGATGCCGCAGATAATGACATTTTTTGTGCCCAATAGATTCAGCTTTTCAAACACCGAAGGTTCGTCGCAACAACTGAAGTTCCGTTTTTCGATGTATTCAAATTCCGGCACTGCTGATTTTATTTCCTCCAGTGTTTCTCCCAAACCTTTGGTGTACTGTTGGGTCGTCACCAGCGGAAGTCCCAGCTCGTTCAGTCCGCTTACAAGCATTATGGTGTTTTTCAGCAACTGTTCTTTTTCCCGCATCACCGGGAACAGTTTCTCCTGGATATCGATAATCAGTCCTGTAGTATTTTCTTTTGTGATACGCATTGTAAAAGTGTTTTATGTTTTTAATATTCGGATTTTTCTTTTTACCCCGTCCCTAAAGGGTGAAGAAAAAATCCTTTTTCTGCTATCCACAATGAATTTTCTTCCGCCATCTGGCGGATCGGGGTGAACGAATTTATGTTTCAATTCCAGACTGCCTACTGCCAACTGCAACTGATCACTGTTCACTTCTTCATCCGTGCCTGCAACCGCGATTTATCGCCCAAATATCCGCCATGGTGGCGTTTGGCGTAATCGTGGCTGGTGAATTTTATTTTTGTCATCAGCGCCACTACCAGTGCATCGCCAATAACAGTCATGGCTGTGGTTGACGTGGTGGGCGTCAGTCCCAGCGGGCAGACTTCATCTGGATTTCCCGTAAAGATAAACGCATCGGCGTTTTTGGCCAGCACGCTTTCCGGGTTTCCCGAAATAACAATCAGTGGCAGACCGGGATGCAGGATTTCAGCCAGCTCAACCAACTCCAGAATTTCGCGGGTTTTCCCCGAATTGGAAATCAGCAGCAACACATCGTTGGCCTGCACCACGCCCAAATCGCCGTGCTGCGAATCGCTCGGATGCAAAAAAACCGCAGGCGTACCCGTTGAACTGAATGTTGTGGCAATGTTCTGGGCAATCTGGCCCGCCTTTCCCATTCCGCTGGCTACCAGCTTTCCGTTGTTTTCATGAACCTGGCGGTAAATAAGTCCGGCTGCTTTTTCATAAGATTCATTTACCGGTATATTTTCGATGGCGCGTGCTTCGTGCGCAATTACTTTCCGGATGATATCTTCCATTTCGTTCAATTTTATTGCAAATTTACATGAAAAAACGGAGCGGTCAACAATTTTAAAATTGAGAGGTTATCTTATGTGAGTGTAATAAAAAATCAAACATTGAAGTGAAAACGAATGGTCCACCTGTTAAATGTCATAAAAAAAAGGGACATATAGATAGTTCTGGATTATTAAATATTTGGTACTTTTGGCCGAAAATTCACTTCTGTACAACTAATTATTTAAAATGAAGATTCACGAATATCAAGCCCGAAATTTATTCAGGAAGTACGGGATTCCTGTACCAAATGGAGTTGTTTGCCATTCGGTAGAAGAAGTTGAGAAAAATGTACCCAACGATGACAAACTGAGGGTGGTAAAAGCCCAGGTTCATGTTGGCGGCCGTGGAAAAGCCGGTGGTGTAAAGCTGGCAAAAACCAGAGCCGAAGCTGTTGAAAAAGCCAAAGAAATTCTTGGGATGGACATTAAAGGCCTCACCGTTGAAAAAGTGATGGTGGCTGATGCTGTCGATATTGAAAAGGAATTTTATGTGGGTTTGATCAACGACCGCAACACCAGGTCGGTTACGCTGATGGCAAGTGCCGAAGGCGGCGTGGAAATTGAAGAGGTGGCGAAAACATCGCCCGAGAAAATCATCAAGCTGAGCATCGATCCTACTATGGGGCTGATGGACTGGCAGGCACGGAAAGTGGCCCTGCAGCTTTTCGACGATCCGAAACAGATGCGCCAGGCAGCGGCCATCCTCGTAAAACTTTACGAATTGTATGTGGATACCGATTCATCGCTGGCTGAAATCAATCCGCTGGTGCTGACACCGGACAAAAAAGTGCTGGCCATAGACGGGAAAATGAATTTCGACGACAATGCCCTGTACCGTCAGCCCGAAATCCTTGAAATGCGCGAAGTAAGTGAGGACGAGAAAAAGGAAATCGACGCCAATGAAAAAGGACTGTCCTACATCAAACTCGACGGCAGCATCGGTTGCATGGTAAACGGCGCCGGACTGGCAATGGCTACCATGGACATGATTAAGCTGTATGGTGGCGACCCGGCCAACTTCCTGGATATCGGCGGTTCATCGAGTCCCGAAAAAGTGGTGGATGCCATGAATATTCTGTTGAGCGATAAAAACGTAAAATCAGTGATGATCAACATTTTTGGCGGCATCACCCGTTGCGACGACGTGGCCAAAGGGTTGACAACCGCACTCGATGAGATAAAAACCGACATCCCGATTGTTATCCGGTTGTCGGGTACCAACGCCAAAGAGGGACAGGCAATCATTGCCGATTACGGTTTGCCGACTGTGAAAACCATGAGTGAAGCGGCGAAAAAAGCCATCGAGTTAAGTAAAAAATAGCACCGGGTTTTAACCCGGTGGACGGAGACAATACCCTACCACCCTCCTGTCCGCTGCTGTATTTTGATAAGCAAAAATAAATAAAGATGAGTATACTGATAAATAGCGATACAAAGTTAATTGTACAGGGAATCACCGGTCGTGACGGTGGGTTTCACACCAGCAAAATGAAAGCCTACGGAACCAACATTGTAGGCGGTATCTCGCCCGGTAAAGGCGGAACCGATGTGGATGGCGTGCCGGTGTTCGATACCGTGGAAGAAGCGGTGAAAGAGACAGGCGCCAATGCCTCCGTGATTTTTGTTCCGGCACCTTTTGCCGGAGATGCAATTCTGGAAGCCAGCTATGCCGGCCTTGAACTGGTGGTTTGTATCACCGAGCATGTTCCTGTTCAGGACATGATGAAAGTAACGCCCGTGCTGAAACGCAACGGAACCAAACTGGTGGGTGCCAACTGCCCCGGTTTGATTACTCCCGACGAATGCCTTATCGGTATTCTGCCGTCCATGATTTTCAAAAAAGGAAATGTCGGGCTGATTTCACGCTCGGGAACGCTCACCTACGAAGTAGTGAACATGCTCACCCTGGAAGGTTTGGGACAATCCACCTGCGTGGGAATTGGCGGCGATGCTGTTTCGGGATTGTACTTCATCGACCTGCTCGAGATGTACGAAAATGACCCGGAAACCGATGCCGTGGTGCTGATTGGCGAAATCGGCGGCGATGCCGAAGAGCAGGCAGCCCGCTACATCAAAGAAAAAATGACCAAGCCGGTAGTGGCATTTATTGCCGGACAATCGGCCCCTCCCGGAAAACGGATGGGACACGCCGGAGCAATTATCTCCAGCGGCTCGGGAACAGCCGAAGAAAAAGTAAAAGCATTCAACGAAGCCAGTGTTCCGGTGGCCAAAGAACCGAATGAAATTCCGGGTTTGGTGAAAGAAAAATTATAAAGCCCCTCTCTAATCTCCCCTAAGGGGAGAGGACGGGAGCCGGATTTTCCAAGTCCGATATTTTTTTAAAGATCGGCTTAAGCATAAAATGGTTCCACACCTAATTAAACCAGGGCGGTTATCCATCCTGGTTATTTTTTAACTAAAAACGAATCTTTATGCATTTAAAAAAATCTAATGGTTGTAGAATTTTGAGAAAGTTATCTGTAATCACAATTTTATCGCTTTTGGCCTTCTTTTCACCGGCTGCTAATGCCGGGGATTCCAAACCTGAACCCATTAAATCAGTAAAAATTAAAAACGGAGCGTGGATCGTCAATGGGAAAGAGGTCCGGCTGAAAGGAGCCTCTAACCGGGATGCATGGATCGCTGGTTCGGGCATCCCGGTTAGAGGCCGGTATGTTCCGAACTATAAATATTCAAAATATAAAAAAACTTTATTCAATGCTGACTGGACAACGGAAAATGGGTTTATACCCTATGTGAGACACATGGTTCCAAAAGGAAAACTCGACTGGACAGAAAAAGAGATCCGGGAATTCCTTGATGCCGGGTTTGTGGTAATGATCGAATTATTCGATGCCGGATACACGGATAATCCGGACCAGGAATCGGACTGGAAAAAAGTGGTTGACCGGTTTATTGAATATCCAGTTGTTTTTGAAGCGAATAACGAATTTCATGGAGACCCGCAGAAAAAAAGCTGGACCATTGACAAAGTAATTGAAATTATCAAATATGTCAAAGATAAAGGGGGTTACATTACGGCCGGCGCCTGGAGCGGTGGCGGCGGAAAGAAGATGTCGGATGAATTTCATAAGCGCTGCAACCTGCATGATATGGAATCGCATCACAGGGGCTGGAACCTGGCGGGCATCAACCACACCTTGAGTTTTGGCAAGGGATGTGATGCCAACGAACTGCATACCCGGGATATCGATTATAATGAAACGATCCGGTTATTCACAAATTTTTTCAAATGGGGTGCACTGTCGGTGAATGTATATCCGCTTAGCCTGTACGAAAGCAAAAAAGATGAGCGATGGAACGAATTTTATAAAATAGTCGATTATGTAGCTCAGTATAAATAACGGGAAATTTGTAGTTCAAAGCAGTGGAGGGGGAGAAAATATGGAAGCTTCCTTTCCGGAAAGAACAGCGACCATGTGCGGTCCAATTTTCTACCGTGGTGGTATCGGGCAAATGTACCTGGACCGTGTCGATCATGTAATCCCCCTCTACCACCGGATTTTGAGAATCCGGCAAAAAAGATACAGAAACCGTTTAATGCAAAATGGTCGGTTTTTTTGATTCGTCAAGTGGTTCCAAATCGCTCGACGGGTAATCGTTAATATTTCCTCACCGCAACCTTCAGCACCGCCTGTTTTTCTTTCAGTTCGATTTTGACGTCGTTTTCATCTAAGCTGTCGAAGATTTGGCTGAAGTCGACGGAATCTTCACTTGAAGCGGAAGATGAGGAAGATTCGTCTGTTTTCTTCGGTTTTTTCTTTTGGTGCAAAAAGAGTTGAAGCACTTCGTTCAGCATCTCTTCCGAAACCGGGATTTCGCCTTCGATGGAGAGCCCTTTAAAATCGTTG
>JBNJGR010000187.1:0-5426 GCA_051747885.1 Bacteroidota bacterium
TAAAAAGCCGGGAGTTTACTTCCGGCTTTTTTAATGCAAGCCATAACATTGAAAACTGGACAAAGACTGATTAATTTGAATTGTTTAAGTTGTTGAATTTTGTCCGGTTCATAAACTCCACTGATTTATTCATTCTCTTGTACATCAGCACATCGTGGTTGACAAACTCCACAATTTCCCGGTAATCTTTTAGGAATTTTTCGAGAAAGGGGGATGTTTTGGTGGGTCGTCTGAAATCCATGGCCTGGGCGGCATTGTACAATTCAACTGCCAGAATTTTTTCTGTATTCAGCACCACTTTCAATCCTTTTGTGGCAGCATTGGCGCCCATGCTCACATGGTCTTCCTGCTCGTTGGATGAGGGAATGGAATCGACCGACGCCGGGGTAGAAAGTTGCTTATTCTGGCTCACAATGGATGCTGCCGCGTATTGCGGAATCATAAACCCGCTGTTCAGTCCGGGGTTGGCCACCAAAAATTCGGGCAAGCCACGTTCCCCGGAAATAAGCCGGTAAGTCCTTCGTTCTGAAATACTCCCCAGTTCACTCATTGCCATTGCCAGAAAATCGAGTGCCAGTGCCAGTGGTTCGCCATGGAAATTACCGCCGGAAATAATCTCATCGTCATCCGGGAAAACCGTCGGATTGTCAGTTACCGAATTGATTTCGATTTCAAAAACACCCGCCACATAATTTACGGCATCGCGCACAGCACCATGAACCTGCGGAATGCACCGGAAAGAATAGGGATCCTGGATGTGTTTTTTCTTTCGGGCCTGTATTTCACTGTCCTGTAAAATATACCGGAAATTGGCAGCCGTTGTCGCCTGTCCGTTGTGGGGCCGTATTTTTTGAATATTTTCTGAAAAAGGTTCAATCAACCCGTCAAACGCATCGAGCGAAAGTGCACCTATAATATCTGCCTGATCGACAATCCGGAAGGTTTTCAACAAAGTATAAACCCCATGGGCTGCCATAAACTGTGTCCCATTCAGCAAAGCCAGTCCTTCTTTGGCCTCCAGTTTAACAGGTTTCCAACCCAGTTGTCCGAGTACTTTTTTGGCTTCGGTCTTTTTCCCTTTATAATAAACTTCCCCCATACCGAGCAACGGGAGAAAAAGCATGGCCAGCGGAGCCAAATCGCCACTGGCTCCCAGTGAACCCTGCTCGCAAACCACAGGCAAAACGTCATGATTAAACAAATCGATTATACGCTGAACAGCAATGAGTTGCACAGCCGAATTTCCTTTTGCAAGGGCATGTGCTTTCAGTAAAAGCATCAGTTTTACCACATCACCGGGAACTTCGGGGCCCACGTTGCAGGCGTGGGAAAGAATCAGGTTTTCCTGCAGTTTGCTCAGTTCAGCTTTTGAAATTTCAATATCGCAAAGTGCCCCAAACCCGGTATTAATACCATAAAGCGGCTTATCTGATTCCGCCAGTTTTTGATCGAGATACCGCTTGCTTTTCTCAATCAACTGAACCGATTTTGCCGAAAGCTCTAATTTCAGATCGTTTTCAAGAATATTTTGAATGGAACTGTACGAGAGATTCCCGGGTGTTATTTGAAATATTTTATGATTCATCGCTTCGATTTTCGAAGCAATTTCGGATTTGTACCCCCCCTATGAAAGGATTTTTATCAGGTCTTCAGACGTAACCAAAGTTTGCTCGCCGCTCTCCATGTTTTTCAGCGTAAACTTTTGAGCTGCCATTTCCGATTCGCCGGCCAGCACCACAAAAGGAATATCCTTTTTATTGGCGTAATTCATCTGTTTTTTCATTTTGGCACTGTCGGGATAAATTTCAGCATTTATTCCGTTCCCGCGCAATTTGGAAAGCATGAGCAAACAATAGGCTTCCTCTTTTTCTCCAAAGTTTACAAACAGAACTTTGGTGGTTTCGGCAGATTCCGGCGGAAAGAGATCCAGTTGAGTCAATACATCGTAAATACGCTCGGCGCCAAATGATATACCCACTCCTGAAACATTTTTCAACCCAAAAATTCCGGTTAAATCGTCGTAACGTCCGCCGCCGCAAATACTGCCCATCTCCACATCTTTGGCTTTCACTTCGATAATGGATCCGGTGTAGTAATTCAGGCCGCGGGCCAGTGTTAAATCGAGTTCAAAATTAGTGACGAGGTTCATTTTTTCCAGGTAGGAAAACAACGTTTTCATCTCCTCAATCCCCTGAACTCCAATTTCAGAAGTAGAAATAATTTCTTCGAGCTGGCCGAGTTTTGAAGCAGTGTCGCCTTCAAGCCCCAAAATAGGTTGCAACTTCTGAATGGCCTCATCCGAAACTCCTTTAGCAGAAAGTTCTTCGTTCACTTTTTCCAGCCCGATTTTCTCCAGCTTATCGATGGCAATTGTAATATCTGTAATTCGCTCCTTCTCTCCGATAGTTTCGGCAATTCCGGCCAAAATTTTCCGGTTGTTGATTTTCACAACGGTTTCAATTTTCAGGCGTTGAAAAACCTCGTCGATGATTTGAACCAGCTCGGCTTCGTTGAGCAGGCTGGTGCTTCCAATCACATCCACATCACACTGGTAAAACTCGCGGTAGCGGCCTTTTTGCGGGCGGTCGGCACGCCACACCGGCTGAATCTGGTACCGCTTGAACGGAAAAGTAATTTCATTCTGATGTTGCACTACAAAACGGGCAAATGGAACTGTTAAATCGTAGCGCAACCCTTTCTCTGAAATCTGTGAAGTGAGCTTAACCGAATCTTTTTCGTTGTAAATATCATCGGAAACCTTGGACACAAAATCTCCTGAATTCAAAATCTTAAACAGCAGCTTATCACCTTCTTCACCGTATTTACCCATCAAAGTAGAAAGATTTTCCATGGCCGGAGTTTCAATCGGCTGGAATCCATACAACCGGAAAACATCTTTAATGGTATCTAAAATATAATTGCGATGCACCATTTCGGAAGGTAAAAAATCACGGGTTCCTTTCGGGACAGAAGGTTTTTGTGCCATTTTTATTCTGTTTTTATTTAAGGTGCACAAAAATAAAGAATAAAAATGAGGGAGATAAACCTTTTACCATGGAATTAAGCAACACCACGCTTACTTAAAAAGGCTATATTAATAAATAGAAGTACAATTTATGATTTACAACTTTTCAGCAGAAATTATTTGGGACGAGGGAATTCGACAATATGTAGGGATTGTTCCCGGGTTGCCAGGAGCGCATACTCAGGCCAATACTATTGACGAACTTCATAAAAATCTTCAGGACGTAGTTCGGCTGTGTCTGGTAGAATTAACTGATCAAGAAAAAGCTGAATTACCATACTTTATTCAATCCGCCTACTAATAAATTCAATGGTCAGCGGATATTTGTAACTCTCGCCCCGATTGGCGGCTACACTGCCCAAAATCACCAAAACCAGCCAGGCAATTCCAAATCCAATCAGCATTAAAATTCCAATACCAACAATTATCATTACGGTTGAAATGATAAAAATAATGGACCAGGTAATCTGGAAATTTAAGACTTCTCTGCCTTGTTCTTCAACAAAGGGATACTCATCTTTTTTGATCAGGTAAATTATTAAAGGACCAACCACATTTCCCAGCGGAATTCCAACAAATACAGAAAGTGCAAGCAGATGAGTGAGCATTCCCCACAGTTTTTCATCCGGATCAGTAACAAGGCGTTGCATATTTTTCAAATTTTATTCAACTAAATTACACATTTTTTGTTCTTTCGCAGATAGAAATCAGCAGGTAAATTGAAATGGATAAAAACAAAAAAGAAGGCAGATATTCCCGATTATACAAACAACTAAGCGAACTTGCTCAGAAAAGTAACAGCCCCACTGCGCGCATGGCCACTATCATTGCGGTTTTGCACCACAAAATGGACACTTTTTTCTGGACAGGTTTCTACCGGATTGAAAACGGGCTGATGACAGTTTTTATGTACCAGGGACCGGTGGCATGCCAGGTTCTGGAAAAAGATAAAGGCGTTTGCTGGGCAGCTTTCAACAAGAAAGAAGCTGTGGTGGTGGAGGATGTGCACCTGTTTCCGGGGCACATTGCCTGCGACTCGCGTTCAAAATCCGAAATTGTTGTTCCGCTTAAAAACGAAAACGGCGAAATTATCGGAGTGCTGGATGTTGACAGCAGCCAGAAAGCCGCCTTTGATGAAGTAGATGCCCGCTGGCTGGAAAAAATACTGGAACTCATTTACATTTAATTTGTTGTAGTCATATATAACAGAAATGAACTGAGAGAATGCAGGTATTTGTTCATTACTTTTTGCACCTTGTTTTTCCTTTTTTTATTGCATTTGTATTCTTCAGGAAAGAGTGGAAAAAAGCCTACTTAATTTTGCTGGCAACCATGCTGGTTGATTTAGACCACCTGCTGGCCACACCCATTTTTGAAGCCAACAGATGCAGCATTAATTTCCATCCGCTGCACACTTACTATGCAATGATTGTGTATACTGTGCTGATTTTTTTCAGAAAACCCTACAATATAATTGGAATCGGGCTGCTTTTCCACATGCTCACCGATTTAATCGACTGTGTCTGGATGTACGCAAATTGTAATGCATGTTTTGCCGATTCGCTGGCGATTGAACTGTTAAGCGAAATCTCCCGGATATTGGGGATTTAACAAAGTTTTCTTGCTATACCTTCCAAAAAAAATCATTTTTCTGTTCGCAGGGATAATCCTGTTTAATGAAACTTTTTAAAAGTCATTTCCACTTTATTATTTTGACTGAATATAAATACCATATTGTGGTAAAACATCATCACAAAAAACATTGGATTTCAAATTGAAGATTTTATTTTTAGAATTTTTTTAATTTGAAATAATAAATCATAGAAAAATGACAAATCAGAACAACGCCATAAAATTCTATAGTGGCGAGCAAATTCCTGTTGAACTTCACAAAGTTAGAATCGTTCAAAAACTTTTCCTGAAACCAGTGGAAGAACGAAAAGCAGCGATGGAAAAAGCAGGTTTCAATACATTCCTGTTAAGCACAAAAGATATTTTTTTAGATATGCTTACCGACTCGGGCACAAACGCCATGAGCGACAACCAGGTTTCGTCGATGTTGCAGGCGGATGACGCGTATGCCGGTTCGCAGAGTTTTTACCGAATGGAAGAGGCGTTGCGTGATGTTTTCGGGAAACATTACGTTTTACCTGCCCACCAGGGAAGAGCTGCCGAGAACATCGTTTCACAGGCTTTTATAAAAAAAGGTGATGTAATACCGATGAACTACCACTTTACCACCACCAAAGAACACATGGAACTGAACGGTGGAAAAGTGCTCGAAATTTATGCCGACGACGCACTGCAAATAAAAAGCGATAAGCCATTCAAAGGAAACATCGACATCGATAAGCTAAAAGAAGTTTTTCAAAAATACGGAAAAGAAAAAGTGGCATTTGTG
>JBNJGR010000188.1:0-5379 GCA_051747885.1 Bacteroidota bacterium
AGTGGAATATTTGCAGACAACAAATTCCTTCAATATTTGGAGATCATCCCGATTACCAGGTCTGCATCGCTCTAATGAAAGCAATGGTATTCCCTCCAGCTACTGGTTTCTCAAACTCCCCGCCGTCCAAAATTCACAATCAAAACATTGTAATTCCTGGCTCTTACATCTCAAAGGTAGATTCTCGTGGTGATAAAAAAACGGGGTATCCATTTGGAAACCCCGTTAATATATTGTAAGCCAACAGTTATTTACTTAAATCCTTAATACGAATATTTCGGAATTTCAAGGGCGAACCATGCCCGAGAAAACCGATATGTCCTTTTTCTCGCTTCAGTCCTGGGTGATCTCTTCCATCCAAGGTGCCGTTTTTGCTGGCCTCAGCAATGTTGCCTTCCAGTATCACTTCACCGTTGAGCGTAATTTTAATATCATTGCCTTTCAGTACCACTTCCTGGTAATTCCAATCACCCACGGGTTTCAGAAACCCGCGTTTGGCAGGAATCACACCATAAACCGAGCCATGATATTGGTATTCGGCAAGGTTGGCATAAACGGGGGCCGTGTTATCCAGAATTTGCAATTCCATGCCCTCGTAGGCAGCGTCTCCTTCAAGTGGGGCCCTTATTCCGAGTCCGTTGTTGGCACCCGGGGTGAGTTGAAACTCAAAACGGAAAACAAAATCCCTGTACTGTTTTTCCGTAAATAAATTTCCGTTTCCACCCCTTTCGGGGTCCACTACCAGGTCACTGTTTTCGGCATAATAATCGGTTTTATTGCCCTGCCAGCCGTCCAGGTTCATGCCGTTAAACAACGACACAAAACCTTCGGCCTTTTCTTCTTCAGTCAGCCCAATTTCATTGGTTTCAATCTCCTTCACGTAAATATCCCGGAAGGCCAGGTTTGTGCCGTGGGCCTGCAATTCAATTGTTCCCTCAGGAAAAACCGGCTGGTTGCGGTCCCAGTAATTTTCAAGCGGTACATTGTCAACGACCAGTTCGCCATTGAGGTGAACCGTTACGTTTTCACCAATCATTTTAATGTGGAAAGTATTCCATTCGCCAACCGGGTTGTCAGCCACTTTCAGGGGGTTGCTTTCGTATTTCTGATTATTGTACAAACCGCCTGACCCCACCTGGGCACCCACATCAACGCGGGAGGTATCCCAAATTTGCACCTGAGGGGTGCCACGCAGGTAAATGCCACTGTCGCCGTTTTTGGTAATGCGCCAATCAACAATCATTTCAAAATCGCCGTATTCTTTTTCTGAAACCAGATTGCCGCCGTTGCCGTTAAAAACGATGGCATTGTCTTTCACGCTCCAGAATTCATGCATCTTTTTATTGGCCTCCTCCTGGGCTTTGGCACGTTCAGTAGCACTCAAATTGGCAATTTTTATGGGATTGCCGTCCAGTAACATTCCCTGCCAGCCGTCGAGGTTTTTGCCATTAAACATGGAAACAAATCCTTTATTTCCGGGCAGTTCATCCAGGTAATTTTTAATATTGATGATGTCGTATTCACTTTCTTCACCTTTTAGAATAGTGGTAATACGTTTCAGCAATTCTCGTACTTTCCCCCCTGTAAAACCATTCTGACCGTTACCATCGGGAAGGGCAATGCGCATGATGGCCCGTGCGGCTGTTTGCTGCAATTCGCTGTCTTCCAGAAAATCTTCCAGAAAAACCATAGACAAAAATGTTTCAAGGTTGCCGATGGCGTTAATAACCTGGCGCTTATCGCTGGCAGAGGTTACAAAAGGCATTATTTTTCGGTACTGCAGCAGCTTCTGGTCGTCGGGAAGATTGGCGGAGCTTACCATTCTCACAAAATTTGAAGAGGCTTTTGAACGGTATTCTTCGGTTGAATTTTGAGCCACTTCATAAAGTGCATCCGCTGCCGAATACTCTTTCCAGCTTGTTAGTGCATCAAAGGCGGTATCTTTCAAGGTGCCTGTAGAATTTTTGAAATAATCGGTAACAGTTTGTAGGGCTACATCGCCGCCAATTTCAGGTAAAATGGCAATGATGCGCTCTTTTTTATTGGTTGATTTCAGTGCCTGAAACAGTTGGCCATTTTCGGATTTTTCCTTTTCAACTCCGCTGGCAGCAGCCACAACAGCCAATTGTACCTGCTCTACTTCATTATTCCCTTCAACCGAAAGCAGAAGATGAATCAATTCATCGAGGTTTTCTGCTGTTGAAATATTTTTCAGCGCATTAATCGCAGCTTCTTTTACTTGCTGGTTTTGAGAATTGGTCAGCGCAAGAACCTCATTGAAATAGGTGTTTCCCGACTTCGCTGCTATTAAGTCAATGAAGGCAGCTTTTGTTGCCCCTGATGCTTTATCCAGCTGGACTGCCAGGGGCCCCAGGTGTTTTTGGTCGAGTAACTGCAGTAAGGCCGTTTGTGTGGCCTCCAAATCTTTTCCGTTGGCCAGGTGTTCAATAAGTATTGGCGCAGACTCTTTTCCCAGCAATTGATTAAGAGCGGTTATCGATTCCTGGCGAACAAAAGACGAAGATGACTTCAGGTTACTTTTTACAAATCCCACTGCAAAATGGTCGCCTCTTCGTCCCAACATACTAACAATCTCCCCTTTCACCACGTCGTTATCTACCGATTTAGCCTTTTCAACCCACTTTCGGGTGGCTGCAATACCGCCCAAATCTTCTGCCAGGTTTAAAGCAGAATAACGGAAAGCTTTGTTGCTGTTGTCGACCGCATCGAGCAATAAAGGCAGTGTTTCGTAGCCAAAATGATTTTTGTAAATTGCAAGTGCTTTTGAATAGTTGTGAAGATTGTCGGCAGCAGTATTTGCCTTGAAAACAGCTTTAAGTGCTTTTTGAGCGGGCTTCAGTTCGTTGTTTTCGGCCAGGCTTCCGGCATAATTCAAAAAAGCTTCTGTTGCATGAGTGGGCTCATAGTTAAAGTCAACATCTTTGGCAGCGTTAAGCATCAGATCGTAAGAATCCGGATGGCCAATGTTCGCCAGTGCTTCCAGCGAAACTTTTTTCAATTCCGGGTTTTTAGTACCGGCCAAGCGGGTAATTTCCGGCAACGCTGGTTTGTATTTTAACTGGCCCAGCGCCCGTACCAATGTTACCTGTGTTTGTTCATTTGCTTTGGACAGACCTGAGAGTAACTCAAGTGCAGCTTGCTTTGTTCCGATGGAGAGGAGCGCCTGAGTAGCTGGTTCTGCCAATTCTTCATCCGACAAGTAACCCTGCAGGGCTTCCACTGTTTTTTGACCACCTACCAGGTTGAGCTGATTCATCAGAAATGTATTTACTTCGGTGTCCGGGTTTTCCTGAATTGCATCCAGCAGGGCTGCTTCCACAAAACTGCGCTCATTTTCGCGTCCAAAAACACTGGCATAGCGAGCTACGCTGTTCATAGCAAAACGTACAGCAGTGTCGTCGCCATCCCCTGCCGGCGTTAGCATTTGGGCCATTTTTTGAAATCCTTCCGGCCCGAGTTCAATAATTTCGACCATCATCCGGTCGCGGTGCGCCAAATCATTGGCGGGCATTTGTGCCAGAATATCGGCTACTTTGGTCTCGATTGTCCTGTTATCCTGGGCAAAACTCACTGTCGAATAAAGGGCAAAAATCAGGATTACTATCGTTTGAAATATTCTTTTTCCCATTTGTATTTTTAGCTTCTTGTTAATGATATTTATTTTTTAAGTCCCCTTTCAGGATTAACGGGCTTGTTTCTAAATTAACCACGGTGCGCGCATGGGCTGGTTAATCATCCGGTTAGCGCCTTCATCGTCGATAAAGGCCAGTTTCTCCGGATCGAAGTTCAATGTCCGTCCTAACCTGACCGCAATTATTCCAAGGTTTACCAGTGTAGATGACCAGAATCCGTTGGTTTCATTCAAGGCAAACTTCTTCCTGGTTTTTACCGATTCGGAGAAAACAGAAATCTGCGGCTCCGGGTCGGGCAGGGTTTTCAGAAATGACTGCAGATTGGGAATGTCGGAACGAAAACCGCGGAATATTTTCCCGTCGGGCCCTTCGATGTAGGCCGCGTCTTTGTCCTTGTTTTCGCCATCGAGAATAATCTGGCACCCGTCGGCGTAGGTGTAGGTTATTCGGCGCCACGTCCCCACTGCATCGTAGTGTTGCTGAGGTGCATTCACTTCAATTTTTACAGGTGCAGTATCGTCCTTGCCCAAAAGATATTGCACCGGATCGAGGAAGTGCTGCCCCATGTCGCCAAGTCCACCGCCATCGTAGTCCCAGTAGCCGCGAAACTTGGCGTGAACACGTTCCGGGTTATAGGGTTTGTAGGGAGCTGGGCCCAACCACATATCATAGTCGAGGTTTTTCGGCACTTCCATAGGTTGCAAGTTGTGTTCTCCCTGCCAGAAGAACTTCCAATTATAGCCGGTTACCCCACTCACAGTAAATTTCAGGGGCCAGCCCAGTATCCCGCTGTCAACAACTTTTTTCAGTGGTTTTACGTCGGTGCCCAATCCGTAAAAAGTGTCTTTAAAACGGAACCAGGTGTTTAGCCTGAACATTCGCCCATGGGCGTTCACCGCTTCCATTACTTTTTTGCCTTCGCCAATGGTGCGGGTCATTGGTTTTTCGCACCAGATATCCTTGCCGGCTTTGGCTGCCTCTACCGACATGATTCCGTGCCAGTGTGGTGGCGTGGCAATATGCACGATATCCAACTCAGGCAAATTCACCAGCTCCCTGAAATCGTGAAATTCTTTAACGCTGTAACCAATTTGCTTGCGTCCCTTTTCCAGGTGTTTTTTGTCCACATCGCAAATGGCAACCACACGTGTGCCCTCGTATGGGATATGGCTTCGCCCCATGCCTCCCAGGCCGATAATTCCTTTGGTTAACTGATCTGATGGAGGTGTAAATCCGTTTCCTCCCAATACATGGCGCGGAACAATGGTCAATCCGGTTCCGGCTACCAGTGCGCTTTTCAGAAATTTTCTTCTGGTGGTTTTTTTATATTCCATTGGAAGTTTGATTTAATTTTATGTTAATCTTTTAGTGGTTTATAGAGTCTTTTTCCCGTGTTTCAATGAACAGAAATTTAATGCCCGATTTCAATATTATGAACGCCAGGTTCCGCTATACGAATGGTATCTGCCTTTTGTTTATCGCCACGGAAAACCTGAAGATTATCCGGGCCGGTCGTTTGAACCTTAATCACCCACCCATTTGAACCGGTTTCAATTGATAGAATATCCGTTGTGTTAGCCCCGGGCATTAATCCAAGGCTCCCATCAATGTGTATCGTTTCCAGGAAATAGCTCCGGGGTGAAATTTCATAAACAGAATCTCCAAGATAAAATTGGGCACTTGATTGATTGTCGGGAGTTGACCAGTCAATATTCAACAGGTAGAT
>JBNJGR010000189.1:0-5364 GCA_051747885.1 Bacteroidota bacterium
ACAAGACAATACAATTGCTTTTGATTTCAGTGATCTATGTCCATCTTATTGCGATGTATTTAGCCCTTATGCAAATCTTGTTTTAAATACAAACGAATTAAAAACTTTACCTAAAATAGAGAAATTTCTATTAACCTGGAGTAAATCAAATAATTTAATTGAAAAAGAACTGTAAATATTTACAGTTCTTTTTTTTTATTATATTTGGTTTCGAATTGAAATAAAAAATCCAAACGTATGTCTAATAAACTTAAACGAGATCAAATTCCAGCGCCCAAAGCGAAAAACTGGAAAAAAAACTTTGAGGAAGAAAAGAAATTAAGTTTTAATCTTTCAGTTCCGCCAATCATTCTTCAAAAAGAAACATATAAAACTTTAAATAGTGAAGATGAAAACAGGGTAAGAATTTATCTTGGACTTGAAAAAGAGATGATAGATGGGAAACACGTATTGTGTGCTTTTGCAGTTTCTGCTTTTCTGATGGGCAGCGGAGATGTATATGCTGATTATGAAACTCCTGTTTTTAAGTTGGGGAAGGAAAACGAAAATCTTTCTCAACGTACTGAGGAAGTACTTGAAAGTATCCGTAGATACCGTAAGTGGCGTGCCGGTGAGCTCAACTCCGAAAATGAATGGGCCGCCTTCAGGCAATACATTTACCCAAATGCGTACTTATTTACCAAGTTTGAATTACACGAAATTTTCAATACTCAAAATCGGTCGGAAGCTCAAATCGATTTTGGTGTTTCAAAAACCATGGATGTAATGATTTATTCAGAAGCGAAAGAAATCAGAGATTCTGAAGATGATTCTGAAGTATTTAACTATGGGGCTTTATGCCCACCAATCTGCGATAATAATAGTATTTATAATTCCTAGGCTAGCTTAACTCACGCCTTAGATGCCAGCTCAATTATATATACATATTGCGGAAGTGGGTATTGCATTTTTGGCAGGGCTCTATAGTTTTCGCGGTCTTAATAAAAGTTTAAAAATCCTGTTCATTTTTACCGGACTAGCTTTTGTAACTGAAATTTCGGGAAGTGCATTAATTGCAGCCGGCATAAAAAATACCATTCCCGGATTGCATTTTTATATCATTTTAGAATTTTTCCTCTGGGCACTCTTTTACAAAAGTGTACTCCATCCCTTTTTTCATAAAAAGATAATCATTGCTATCATTATCCTTTTTGAGTCATACGCAATTATCAATCTGCTTTTTATCCAGGATTTATTTACCATGCCAAATCTTGTACGTTCTGTTGAAGGGCTACTGCTGGTGCTTTTTTCAATTTTGTTGTTCTCGAAATTTATGGTTGAAAGCAAGCACCCGGAAATTCAAAAAGAGCCAATTATATGGATTAATACTGCTGTGTTGATTTATTTTTCCGGAAACTTTTTCTTTAATATACTATTCAACCTGATTCTCGAGAATTCAAGGGAATTTTCAAAAGTTACAACCTATTTCTTTACCGGGCTCAATGGTTTGTTTTATTTTTTAATTGCTTTTGGTTTTTTGCTTCAAAAGAAATATCATTCCAAGAACTGATTAATTAGTATTCCATTACATCTGGAATACCCAATCCACTTTTTTTTGTTATAACTGTTGATATCTGCTAATCATGCAAAACAAAAAAATAGTGTAAAAAGAAAAAAGACGAAGTAATTTCGGGAAAATTACCTGTAAATTTCTTCTTCCGTCTGGTAACCTTCAGAAATAACTGTCAGTTTCAGATTATCCTTGTTTACTATTACTGCTTCGTGCAACACTGCCGGAACCAGGCGCTGACCATTACTTACAGTTTGGAAAGTATGTTCGCATTCTTCATTGTTGCCGAGAGTCATAGCCAATTCGGCAGCAGTAGCAGCCATCTTTTCATAAGGTTTATAAACTGTACATGTTTGATGTCCTGCAACAATTTCCTGTAAATTTCTCAAGTCAGCATCCATTCCTGCAACCAAAACCTCATCTTCTTTTCCCGCTTCTCGCAATGCTCTTGTAACTCCAAATGCTATAGCGTCGTTTCCGGCAATAATAGCGTCAACTTCTTCTGTGGTTTGCAATAATTTTTTTGCATGGTTGTAGCCTTCTTCTTCTTCCCAGGCCTCGGTAAATTCATTATAAATTATCTCAATATCTCCTTTTTCAATCAGGGGTTGCAAAACATTCATCTGTCCCAGGTACAAAAACTGGCTGTTATTATCGCTAATTGCACCGCCAATAAGTGCATATTTCCCGGTGGGTCTGATTGTTGTTAAATACTCTGCCTGCAGTCTGCCAATTTCTACATTGTCGGTTGACACGTAATAATCGAGCCGGCAATTTTTTATCAGCCGGTCATACGAAATTACATTCACATTTTTTTCATGTGCATTTTGTACAATTTCAGCCGCTGCAAACTGGTCAACAGGCACAACAACCAAAACATCTATTCCGTTGGAAAGAAGCTCGTTTGCCTGCTCAAGCTGTTTTACTGCATTATTATCGGCAATACGAACTTCAACAGTTCCTCCCTGTTCCTGTACATTTTCAATAAAGTAGTCACGGTCATTTTCCCACCGTTCTTTATCAAGTGCATGAATTAGAAATCCTACTTTTACAGTGTCATCATTTTTTGTGCATCCGCTGAGTATAAAAATGGTAATTACCATAAGGATTAAAAGCCGAACCGGATTATTCATAACAATGGTTTTTAAGTTTCAATTTATACCATTTACGAGTTATCGGTCAAAAGGGTTAAACAAAAGAAATATTAAAGTATTGTTATACAACACATGAAAAAATGAAACCTTTTTTGAAGGAACTAAAAATGCAGTATTTCATTATAGAGTTTCTGGACTGGTAATCCCATAATATTATAGAATGAACCCTCGATATGTTTGATTCCTATACAACCAATCCACTCCTGAATTCCATAAGCGCCGGCTTTATCAAAAGGTTTGAATGTTGAAATGTAGTAATCAATTTCATCGTTGCTCAACTTCTTAAACTGAACATTTGACACTGAATAAAAAGCTTTTTGTTTGTCAACGGAGGTCAAACAAACCCCGGATATTACTTCATGCTCACTTCCACTGAGTTCCGAAAGCATTTTCTTCGCCTCAGTTATCCCGGATGGTTTTCCCAAAACTTTGCCTTTGTGCCATACAATCGTATCGGCAGTTATGAGCAAATCGTCAGATTTTAGTTGGGCTCTAAATGGTTGTGCTTTCAGCCGGGCAAGGTAAACGGGAATTTCTTCTTTGGGCAATTCAGCCGGAAAATCTTCTTTTACTTCTTTAACAACAACCTGAAAATCAACCCCCAATGACTTTAATAAATGTTGTCGTCTGGGCGATTTCGAAGCAAGAATGAAATTATACTTGGGAAACCAGTTCATTTAGAAAGCATTTTTGTGCAACATATCGTTGGTAAACCATTTGTCCTGGGCACGCAAAGTTTGTTCAATAACATCACGCACACATCCTTCGCCTCCGCTTTTATGCGAAACATATTTCGAAATTTCTTTAATATCGGTTACAGCATCATTTGGGCAAACCGGTATTCCAACCTTTTGCATAACGGAATAATCAACCAGGTCGTCACCCATAAAAAGAACATTCGCCGCTTTCACTCCTGTTTTTTCCAGGAAATCATTCAGGCATTCTGCTTTATTACGCGAATTTTCGTAATAATATTTCACTCCAATTTTTTGGTACCTGAGCCGGACGCGTTCCACAAAACCACCTGTTATTACAGCCACCGGGTATCCCAAATCAATGGCATTCCGAATGGCAAACCCATCTTTCACATTAGCTGTTCGCACAGGATCTCCGTTTGCATTTAACGGCGAAGTGTCTTTCGACAAAACCCCATCAACATCGAAAACAAAAGCTTTTACATTTTTAAGTTCTTCTTTAAAAAAGGACATGAATTAAGTGTTTTGATGGTATTTATAAATACTTTCTGATATTATCTCGTATATTTTTTTGAATTCGGGAATATCTTCCAGAGTTTCCAAATGTTTTTCAATCACATTATTATCGAAACGAACAGCTGGACCTGTCTGAGCCTGAACCGGATTCATCTCATGAACCTTACGCGCTGTTTCCATGATTAAAGGCTTTAAAACATCGAACGGAACCTTTTGCGATTTTAACACTTCGCCTGCAATGGTATAAAAATGGTTTACAAAATTACAGGCAAAAACAGCCGCTACATGAAGATGAAGTCGCTGTTCTGAATTTAATACCGCTACCTGACTCGAAATTTTTTCAGCAATCTGCCTCAGCATTTTTTCATTTTCCGGTGAATTGGCTTCAATAAAAACAGGGATTTCGAAAAACTCTACCCGCCGGTCCTTCGAAAAAGTCTGAAGCGGATACAGTACACCAATGTTGGCCGAATAATTTTCAAGGGAAGAAAGCGGCATGCTGCCGGAACAATGAACCACCAACTTATTTTGAAAATTGACGTGTGGAAGAACTTCTTCAAATGCAGAATCTTTGAGGGCAACCAAATACACATCGGCATCCGTCGAAATTTCCTGAACAGAGGTTGTGAAATTCGTCTCCAATTTATCAGCCAGGGCTTTTGCTGATTTTTCAGTCCGGCTGTAAACCTGCTCAATGGAAAATCCTTTTTGATGAAGTTCCTCAGATAAGCGCGTGGCCAGGTTCCCTGCCCCCAGAAATACAAAACGGTGACTCATTCTATGAAATTTAAAGCATCAAAAATAGTGAGCCACTGCTAATGTTCCAATTTATTTTCAGGCTTTTCGCCAAATTGAGTCTGTTTTTTCACATTTATTCAATAATGAAAAAACATTTATTCCTGCCAGTTAAATGGCTCATTAAGTTTATAATCTGATTATTTTTACGCCCTAAATCCGGTAATTATGAAAATATCACTCATCATTGTCACATACAACCGGCCCGATGCCCTTTCGCTTATTCTGAAAAGCATTGAGCAACAAACTGTTTTGCCGGATGATGTTATCATTGCCGATGATGGTTCTACGCATAAAACAGAGCAACTTATCACCAATACCAAGCAGAGTTTTCCGGTTCCGTTGCTACATGTTTGGCAAAAAGACAAAGGTTTCAGGGCAGCAGCTATCAGAAATCGTGCAGTGCGAAAAAGCACGGGAGATTACCTGATTTTTTCAGATGGAGATCTGTTTTTTCATCCTCAGTTTATTTATGATTTCAAAAAAAACGCAAGAAAAAATGAAGCATTAATTGGTTCCAGGGTTTTTCTTTCGAAACGTGCAACCCAAAAGCGAATCCAAAACAATAATTATCATCCTGTTTTTCCACTTATTTCAAATGAAGTTGAAACCAACCGGATAAATTCCGTAAGGCTGCCACTTTTGAATAAACTGC
>JBNJGR010000190.1:0-5284 GCA_051747885.1 Bacteroidota bacterium
CACTTCCATAAACTTTTCAAAAAGAATGCGCTCGTGCGCCCTTTTCTGGTCAATTATCATCACTCCCGATTTTACCGGTGTAAGTATATATTTTTGTTTGAGCTGAAGCACTTTTTTACCGGAATATTTCTCTTCTGTCTGCCTGGGTTCCTGTTCATCGCCTTTAAAACTCAGTTGCGACTGCTCTTCCCTGTTATTTGTTTCTGCTCCGGAGTACAAATCTTCCCAATGCTCCAGGTTCCGGTTGTCGCGGTTGCTTTGGCCCCGGATTCCCGGCGATATTTCTTTTTCCTGTTCAAAAGGATTGTACCCAGGATCAATTTTTATTTCAGGGTAAGAACGGTCTCCTTTTTCCTTTTCGGGAACCGGAATATCGATGCTGCCACTCTGGTCAAAATCGATGGAAGGAACCACGTTGTGTTTGCCCAGTGATTCACGTATGGCGGCATGAATAATCTGCCAGATTGTACTTTCATTCTCAAACTTAATCTCGGTTTTGGTAGGGTGAACATTAATATCGATCCCGGATGGATCGAGATCAAGAAATAAAAAGTAGGATGGAAAAGTTTCGGGGGGCAACACTTTTTCGTATGCCTGCATTACAGCCCGGTGGAAATAGGGATGACGCATGTAACGCTTGTTGACAAAGAAAAACTGCTCGCCTGTTGTTTTGCGCGCAAATTTTGGTTGACCAATAAATCCGGTAATATTTACCAGGCTGGTTTCTTCTTTTACCGGTACCAGGCTCTGGTTGATAGTTTTTCCGAAAACATCGACAATGCGTTTTCTGAAATTGGTTTTAACCAACTCGTAAAGTGGTGAGTAATTATGGTAAAATGAAAACTTTATCTCCGGATTTGGCAGTGCAACCCGCTGAATTTCATTGATAATATGCTTAAGCTCGGTAGTATTGCTTTTTAAAAATTTGCGCCGTGCCGGCACATTGTAAAAAAGATTTTTAACAGTGATGGTGGTTCCGTTGTTGCAGGCAACGGGTTCCTGCGTTTTTACCTCCGAGCCCACAATGTGAATGAGTGTACCCACTTCGTCTTCCATCCTTTTGGTGCGCAGCTCCACATCGGCAATTGCAGCCACCGAGGCCAGTGCCTCGCCCCTGAACCCCATGGTGCGGATACAAAACAGATCGTTGGCCGATAGTATTTTTGACGTGGCATGCCGTTCAAAAGCCATCCGTGCATCGGTGGGCGACATGCCGCAACCGTTGTCGGTAATTTTTATCAGGGTTTTTCCGGCGTCTTTAATGTGAATAACAATGTCATCAGCACCGGAATCGAGCGCATTCTCGACCAATTCTTTCACAACAGAGGCCGGCCTTTGAATGACTTCGCCGGCAGCAATCTGGTTGGCAACAGCATCGGGTAATAACTGGATAATATCACTCACTAGCCCAGGAAATCTGAATAGAAAAACAAATAGAAAATTAACACTAAAATCATAACCAATATGATTAACCGGGTATTTGAGGCCCTGCGGGCTTTCTCGGTTGTTTTGGAATACCCGCCCTGCGTTTTGCGAAATTGTCCTTTCACATTGGGTTTGTATGGTTTTCCATCATCTTTCTTTTCATCAAAAATTCCCAGTTCCTCTTTTATTCGCCTCTCTCTCTCCTCCCTTTCCTCTTTGTCAGGATCGTAAAACCGCGGAGTAATATTAAATCTTTTTGTTGCAGGTGTATGAAAAAACCTACCAATCATATATATAAATTTTTATCTGCTACAAAGATAACGTTTATTCTGCAAAATTTATTTCAGCTGACAAGAGAGTGACTTCAGGTTGATTTCTTCAGAATCAGCATCAGGCTCTCATCGCCTAACACCACCGGATTTCCTTTCATGCTGCTGGCTTTTTTGGCTTTCTCCACAAGGGCCGGAAAATCATCCGGGGTTAACCCAAAAGCTGATAATGAAGGAATCTTCAGTTTTTCAACCATTTGTTGCGCCCACTGAATTCCATCTTCTCCCCAGACTTTTGATTCACCGGTCAGTAGTTGTGCCACCTCATCATATTTCAATAGGGTACGTTTCAGGTTTTGTTCCTTCGCGCTTTTAAGGTTAGCTTCCATAACTGCCGGCAGCAATCGGGCGCAAACCGCACCGTGCGGTACCGGAAACATGCCGCCCATGGGACCTGCAAATCCGTGTACGGCGCCCAGCTTCACGTTGGCCAGCGCCATGCCACCCAGCAGGGCAGCGTAGGCCATATCTTCACGAGCTTCCAAATTGGAACCGTTTTCGTAAACTTTTAAAAGCGAACGGGAAACACGCTGCATTCCCTCGCGACCAAAATTGTCGATAAACGGGTTGGCCTGGTTAGAAACAAAAGTTTCGAGCAGGTGGGTCAGGGCATCCATTCCGGTGGTTGCCGTAACCTCAGGCGGCATGGAAAGTGTCAGTTCCGGATCAACCACTGCCACATCGGCAAACATCAGCGAACTGCGCAGGCTTACTTTCACTTTATGCTCCGTAGAATAGATAACCGAATTTTTACTGGCCTCGGCGCCTGTCCCTGCCGTAGTTGGAATGGCAATAAACGGCAAGGGCTTTTCTTCCAGCTTTTTTCCTTTACCAATCACCTCCAGATAATCTAAAAGTTCTCCGGCATTGGGTGTTAATGCTGCAATGGCTTTAGCACTGTCGATTACACTGCCACCGCCAAACCCAACAACTGCTTCGCAATGGTTTTCACGAGCCAGTTTCACTCCCTCATCAATAACTTCTACAGAAGGTTCCTTTTCTACCCGAAAATGATAAATACCATAAGTTGAAGACAAATGATCGATCATCAGTTTTGCCCGTTCAGAATTTTTTCCGGTCACAAGTAGAATCTTACTCCCATAGTTATTCAGAAGCTCCGGGACTTTTGCAATGGTTCCGTTACCAAATAGTATTTGTGTTGCTGTAGAAAAATTAAAATTTAACCCCATCCTTCTTCGTTTGGAAAAACGTTTGAATATTTAATACTGCTCCTGGGTTCAGCCATCATGCCGGCCACGGTGTCGCGCCATTTTTTGTAATGTGCCGTTTCTTTGTGCTTTGCCGGATCGTCGGGTGTGCGATACACTTCAACCAGCACAAAACGTGTGGGATCATACTGTTGCTGCACCACATCGAAACGGGCAATTCCGGGTTCTTTTAAACTGCTTTTGGCATTTTCAACGGTTGCCTCCTTAAATGCTTCAACCTGCTCTTTTTTTACCTGGACAAAAACATGAACAATAAACATAGCTTTTCATTTTCTTCAAAATTAAAAAAATGTGGTTGAAATTGGGAAAAGAATGATGAGTGTTTGAAAATTTCAAACTGGCACTTACTTTTATACTGTATTCGGATTTGCAGGATCAAACGTTAAAAAAAAACTAATGAACGGAAGGAATTATCTATACAAAAGTGCAATAGTGGCTTCACTGGCGGGTCTGTTATTTGGATTCGACACGGTGGTTATTTCCGGTGCGGAACAAAAAATTCAAACACTTTGGGAACTAAACAGTTCGTTGCACGGACTGGCCATCAGCATGGCATTGTGGGGCACGGTGTTGGGTGCGTTAACAGGTGGCTGGCCGGCCCAATTTTTTGGCCGCAAAAAAACACTGCTGTGGATTGGCGTTCTTTACCTGGCTTCGGCGTTTGGCTCTGCCCTGGCGCCCGGGGTTTATTCCTTTATGGTTTTCCGGTTTATTGGCGGACTGGGTGTTGGCATTTCAACGGTGGCAGCGCCCATGTTTATTTCCGAAATTGCACCCCCGGCCATGCGTGGCCGCTTAACCGGAATGTTTCAGTTTAACATTGTTTTTGGAATTCTGGTGGCTTATCTGTCCAATTCGTTGCTGGGCGGCATCGGCGAAAATGCCTGGCGCTGGATGCTGGGCGTGGAAGCAATTCCTGCATTATTGTTTACCACCTTTTGTATTGGGTTGCCCGAAAGTCCGCGGTGGCTGATTGTACAGAATAAAAACCGCGAGGCCGGACTGGCAGTTTTGAAAAGGGTAAATCCGGATTTTTCAGAAAAAGAGCTGGATTCCCTTGTGCAGGAGATTGAAAACTCGGGAAATCAAAAAAGCAAGCACCAAAAATTCTTTACCCGGAAACTGCTGAAACCGGCTTTTCTGGCTTTTTTCATTGCTTTTTTCAATCAACTTTCGGGCATTAATGCCATTCTCTATTTTGCGCCACGTATTTTTGAAATGACCGGCTTGGAATCGCAGGCCGCGCTGTTGCAATCGGTAGGAATTGGCATCACCAACCTGATTTTTACTTTTGTGGGTTTATGGTTAATTGACCGGCTGGGCCGCCGGACGCTGCTATATATTGGGTCTTTTGGATATATTGTTTCACTGGGTCTCACCACGTGGGCTTTTGCCTCCGGAAATCCCGGTATTGTTCCGATCTGCATTTTTGCATTTATTGCTGCCCATGCCGTCAGTCAGGGAGCCGTCATCTGGGTTTTTATCAGCGAAATATTTCCCAACCGGCAGCGGGCCTTCGGGCAATCGCTCGGGAGTTTCACCCACTGGTTTTTTGCCGCGGCACTCACGCTAGTTTTCCCGCTGATGGCCGAAGCCTGGAAGCCTCACCTCATTTTTGCCCTGTTTTTAGGAATGATGGTGCTACAGCTGATTTGGGTGCACTTTTTTATGCCCGAAACCAAAGGTGCATCACTGGAAGAACTGGAAAGGGAATTGTAGCAATAAGTAATTAATATTTTCAACAGGTACGTAGTTGGTGCGGAAGAAACCCGGGGAAGTAACTGGAATTTCTTCAGTTTAATTCGATTCAACCACGTAGAATGAAACTCCTGAAGGATGCTCCGGGCCGTGATGAATCCTGTTGGTGGCTGTTTCCCATGCAATTTCATCGTAATTGTTACCGCCGGTATTTAAATTTCTTTCAAACCGCGGAAAATTACTGCTCGATATTTCAATTCGAATCCGATGACCTTGTTTAAACTGGTTGCTTGTTAACAGCGGTCCAATTTCAACCTTATAAACATTTCCTTTCTCCATGAATACCGGTTTTTTATAACCTTCGCGCCATCGCACCCGTTGAATGCTTTCCGCAACATTATAAGCTTTACCGTCCGGATATACATCCACTAATTTAGCGGTAAGGTCGGTGTCTTTCACATCGGAGGATAAATACAGAATGACTTCAACCGGACCTGTGATCTGCAGATTTTCGGTTAAAACAGGAGTTGAATACACAAGAACATCTTGCCGAATTTCAACCGGAGATTGATCATAGGATCCTGATTTCATATCTGATAAATA
>JBNJGR010000191.1:0-5266 GCA_051747885.1 Bacteroidota bacterium
TTTATGGCTAATATTCTGTGCATTTGTAAAATCTGGTTAACTGATTAACGAGGCCATGGCAATTGAATTAAATTTTATCCTTTCGCTATCTCCCCTCGATACAACAACAGCCGGTACTTTTGCCCCTGCAATAATTCCTGCCATCTGGGCATTGCACAGCTTCGAGTTGGTTTTGTAAAAAACATTGGCTGCATCAATATTCGGGAATAGCAGGCAATCGGCATCGCCGGCAACGGGGGAGGTAAATCCTTTTATCGATGCTGAATTCCGGTTAATGGCCACATCCAGTGCCATTGGCCCGTCCACTTCGCCGCCTTCAATTTGTCCGTGTTCCGACATTTTTGCGATGGTAGCTCCGTCCATGCACGACTGTATGGAAATGATGATTTGTTCGGTAGGGGCAATTACCGCCACTTTGGGTTTTTCAATTCCCAGCGATTGTGCAGTTTGGATCAGGTAGCGGGTCATGGAAATTTTCTGTTGCAAATCGGGGTAAGGAATCACACCGGCGTCGGAAAACACCAGCAGTTTGTGGTAGTTCGGATTTTCCATCAGGGCCACATGGCTTAAAATTCCTTTGGGTGGTACCAGCCCATATTCTTTTTTCAGCAGCACCTTCATAAACTTATCGGTTGAAACCATACCCTTCATTATCAAATCGGCTTCCCCGTCGTGAATCAAACCAACTGCTTTCTCGGTGGCTTCGCGTTCCGTGAGGGTGTGAATTATCTCATAGTTGTTAATATCAATATTCAGGTTGCTGCAGGTTTCTTCAATTCTGCCTTTGTCTCCGGTCAGGATTGCTTTCACCAAACCCATTTCAACCGCTTTATTCAATGCTTCCAGTGTGTTTACGTCCACTCCGTTTACGGCAACCAACCTTTTTCCAGGTTGCTTTTTTACCTGCTCCAGTAAATCGTCAAAGTTCAGAATTTCCATAATTTGGATTTTTGCCCGAATTTAGAACAATACTTTTTCCCAATTGGTAACTTTTCTCAGTTTTATTTATGTTTTTAACCATGGTTGAAAAACTTTCGGATGTCAAAACGAAAATTACACTGCCAAATCGACAAAAAATTTTAATTCGGATTAGCTTTCTGCTTTCGTTTTGCCAGTTCTGCCACTTCGCGGGCAATCATCAATTCTTCGTTGGCTGGAATAATCACGATTTTCACGTTGGCTTTTTCCCGCTGAATGATTGCTTCTGTACCATTCATCTCAGTGTTTTGTTTTTCGGAAAGTTGAATACCCAGAAACTCCAAATCACTGCAAATTTCTTTCCGGGCATTTACACTGTTTTGGCCTACACCGCCTGTGAAAACCAAAAGATCGAGCCCGCCCAATGCAGCAGCATAAGCGCCAATGTATTTTTTTATCCGGTAATGATACACTGCGAGTGCAGTTTGCGCAGCTTTATTACCTTCATTTGCTACTTTTTCCACGGCGCGGTAATCGCCCGAAACACCAGAAATCCCCAGTAATCCACTCTCCTTGTTTATAATTTGCTGAATTTCACTGTACGACAAATTAAAGTTCTGCTGAAGATATATCAGCACTCCCGCATCGATATCGCCGCAACGGGTCCCCATCAGCAAACCTTCCACCGGGGTAAATCCCATGGAAGTGTCAATTGATTTTCCGTTTTTAATAGCAGCCGCCGATGCCCCATTGCCTAAATGGCATGATACAATTTTGCACGACTGGTAATCCAACCCGGTAATTTCGCTGGCACGCTGCGATGCATATTTATGCGAAGTGCCATGAAAACCGTACCTTCGGATTTTATGTTTTTGGTACCACGAGAGCGGGATACCATACAAAAAAGCTTTTTCAGGAAGTGTATGATGAAATGCAGTATCGAAAACGCCAGCCTGTAAAACATCTGGCATAAGCTGGCGTGCGGCACTTATTCCTTCAAGATTAGCCGGATAGTGCAGGGGAGCCAAGGATACTGATTTTTTTATTTCACCAATAAGTGAGTCCGTTATTTCTATGCACCCGGTTCCATGTTCTCCTCCATGAATCATCCTGTGACCAACAACATCAATATCACCGAGCGACGAAAGACATTCATTCGCTGGTTTTACCAATTCTTTTAAAATAACATCCAGTATTTCTTTATATGAAAATCCACTCCATTTTCTTTCTGTTTTTCTCTTATTTGTCCTGAAATAAAAAGTAGTACCACCACCACTGTTTTTCTCAGCAATCCCCTGTAAAACAGGGTCTTCTTCGGGCATTCCAAACAATTGAAACTTGATGGAAGAACTACCACAATTGATTGTTAGCACATTCATAAAATACACCTTAAAATTTAAACATGGAAAGGAAGCCTGTTAATATAATAAAAAGTGATTGAAATACATGCATAAAACCAGAGGTTTTCTCTATTTCAACAAGGTGTTATACAAAATATTAAATTCATTTCGAAAACCCATTTTTTCTATTAATTTAAAGCCCTTTTTAAGAGGGTTATTCAATATCAAAAATCTGTAACATGAATAACATTTGTTTACCATACAACCTCAATTGCTTAAACTTCGAAGTTTCATGCGAAGCCACAATAGCCACGAATAATATTAACCGGTTTTCGACAAAAATAAAACAAACACCCGGAGTGTTGGGTTGAAAACACCATTTGCAGGCAGTTGAAAAATAAGAATATTAACAATTATAATTTATTAATCATTTAAATTCTGAGCTATGGTAAATAAAATAACTAGTCTTGCTGAATATTTTAAACAGTATAAGGAAAGCGTTGCCAACCCTGAGAAGTTTTGGGGTGACATTGCCGAAAATTATCGCTGGCGTAAGAAGTGGGACAAAGTCCTCGATTGGAAATTTAAGGGCGAGGGTGCACCTGATGTAAATTGGTTTGTTAATGGTAAACTAAACATTACCGAAAATATTTTCGAACGAAACATGGATACCCGCAAAGACCAGGTTGCTATAATCTGGGAGCCCAATGATCCGAAAGAAAAAGAAATTAAACTGACGTACGGCGAACTGTTCGACAAAGTAAAACAGTTTGCCAACGGACTGAAAAAAATGGGGATTAAGAAAGGCGACAGGGTGGCCATTTACCTTCCTATGGTTCCTGAGCTTGCCATTGCAATGCTCGCCTGCGCACGTATCGGAGCTATTCACTCCATCGTTTTTGCAGGATTCTCGGCCACAGCGTTAGCTGACAGGATTAACGACGCCGAAGCCAAAATGCTCATCACTTCTGATGGCGGTTTTCGCGGTACAAAATCAATTCCGATGAAAGGTATTGTTGACGAAGCGCTGGAAAAAAGCCCTTCCGTTAAACATGCCATTATCTTAAAACATACCAAAGAAGACATCAATATAGTAAAAGACCGCGATGTATGGTGGGACGATGTGATTAAAGATGCAGGCACGGACAACTCTGCCGAAGTGATGGATTCCGAAGACCTGCTTTTCATTTTATACACTTCAGGCTCTACCGGAAAACCCAAAGGTGTTGTTCATACTACCGCAGGCTACATGGTTTATACTGAATATACGTTTAAAAATGTTTTCCAGTACTCCGATGGAGATGTTTACTGGTGCACTGCCGACATTGGCTGGGTAACCGGACACTCCTACATTGTTTACGGGCCGCTGCTTGCCGGAGCAACTTCAATTATGTTCGAAGGTGTTCCCACCTGGCCCGATGCCGGGCGTTTCTGGGATGTGGTTGACAAATACAAAGTGAACCAGTTTTACACTGCCCCAACAGCAATCCGTGCACTGGTAGCGCAGGGCGACGAATGGGTGAACAGCCACGATCTGAGCTCCCTGAAAGTTCTGGGAACAGTTGGTGAACCCATCAACGAAGAAGCCTGGCGCTGGTACCACGACCTTGTGGGTAAAGGAAAATGCCCAATTGTAGATACCTGGTGGCAAACAGAAACCGGCGGGATTATGATTTCGCCGATAGCCGGGCTAACACCAACCAAACCATCGTTTGCAACACTCCCCCTGCCCGGTGTGCAGCCTATACTTGTTGATCCCGAAGGAAATGAACTGAAAGGCAACGGAGTTGAGGGAATTCTCTGCATCAAATTTCCATGGCCCGGCATGCTTCGCACAACATACGGCGACCACAAAAGGTGTTACCAAACCTATTTCTCGGCATTCCCCGGATTATATTTAACCGGCGACGGGGCCAAGCGTGACGAAGAAGGCTACTACCGCATAATAGGCAGAATTGACGATGTAATTAATGTTTCCGGGCACCGCATTGGAACCGCCGAAGTAGAAGATGCCATTAACCAGCATCCCAAAGTGGTGGAATCAGCTGTTGTTGGTTATCCGCACGAAATTAAAGGCTCCGGAATTTACGCTTATGTAATTTGCGAGGACCTTACTGACGAGGAAATGGAGAATATTGAAAATGAAATAAGAGCTACTGTAACCAAATTTATCGGCCCTATTGCAAAGCCCGATAAAATTCAAATTGTGAGTGGCCTTCCCAAAACCCGTTCAGGAAAAATCATGCGACGCATCCTCCGTAAAATTGGAGAGGGCGACGCCACTAACCTTGGCGATACTTCTACCCTCCTCGACCCGGGAGTTGTTGAAGACATAATAAACGGAGCCAAAGTGGAAATAAAAAAACAATAAAATTCAACTTTTACAAAGGCACTTTCAGCAAGAAGGTGCCTTTTTTCTTTTAAACAAAAAAAAACCAAATTATGAACTATCAAAAAGTAATGAACAGGTGGCTGGTAGTTGCCGGGGCTATTTTAATCCAGTTGGCCCTGGGAGCCATTTATGCCTGGTCGGTATTTACTCCCCAACTTACATCACCCGAAGGAATTTACCAATTTTCAGCAGGTGAGGCAGCATGGATTTTTTCAGCAGGTCTCTTTTTCTTTGCACTTGTAATGATATGGGCCGGAAGGAAGTTAGCCACATTGGGGCCGCAAAAACTTGCAATTGCAGGTGGTTTCACACTTGGCCTCGGGTACATCCTGGCCGGTTTTTTCGGAAGCAACTTTTTAAATCAGCTAATTTTTATCGGGGTTATCGGCGGATCGGGAATTGGTCTGGCGTATGTGGTTCCAATTGCCGTAGGCGTAAAATGGTTTCCCGATCGGAAAGGTATGCTAACAGGACTGGCCGTTGCCGGTTTTGGTTTTGGAGCAACTATTTGGGTTAAATGGGCCGGGTCCTGGGGAGGCGGACTCCTGAACAATCTTGAGCTTTTTGGTCTCGACGGAGTAAGAAGCGTTTTTGTTTTGTACGGAATTATTTTTGC
>JBNJGR010000192.1:0-5239 GCA_051747885.1 Bacteroidota bacterium
TCAACTATTTGAATGACGCTGGTTGATTTACCGTAACCGTCGGGGGCAACAAACATTGTGGCCGATTTTGGCGATTCCATAAATTCCTCCAGTTTTTTGCCAACAAGTGGCCTGTCAATTATTTTTTCAGTGTCGTAAGAAGTTTTAAGTTTGAGTGAATGCAAACTATGATTTGTAACAAGCATTAAGCGTTTTTTCAGGTGATTCCATGAGCTTAAATTGACGCTTGTATGTTTCGATTCTTCGTACGTGTTTACATAATCATACCAGTCGTCGAATCCCAGGAAGCTTACAAAAGTTTCGATTGTGTATTTTGACGGATGGAAAGGAGAATTAACAATCCTAAAAAAGCGTTTTATTGTTGAATCGCTGATTTGTCTTCCGGTTTCTTTTTCTATTTGCTCCGCTAATTTCTTGCAGTCTTTTCCGTACCTGATTTTTCTTCCAACTTTCGTTTGAATATCTTTTTTCAGTAGTGTGTATATATCTTTATTCATTATTTATAAAGGTACTTATTAATTGTGCTGCAATTGCATAAAGTATGTTATTCCGAAGTTTCGTCTGCAAGTGCTGTTAACAGGCACGAAAATAGAATATTAGTTCTATTTATTCTGTTCATTTATAAAAAGAACAGCATGAACACAATGATAAAAGTGCGTAAAAAGACAAAATTTTGAAAAAACAGGGAAATTTTCTTTCCACTGATTAAAAGGGATTTCAGGGGGATTCAGAAATTGTAAGATTGAAAAAAAATCGCCTGTGGCAATTATAAAAACTATTGTTGGGGTTCCATCACTAAACGTTTCATTATGACACAGCCCCTCAAATCCGGTTGTTTCTGCTTGTTCGGGAAAGTTTTAAAAGTGGTTATGAAAAATTATGCTTTGAGGTTGAGAATGAACAAAATGAATAAAAAAATGACACGAAATGAATGCTGGTTACACAGATGTTGCATCCTATATTTGTTGTTAAGTTGTTAATAATAAAAATATCTCCGTTATGATTGAATATGCCAAACAAATTTTGCCAAAAGTATGTGCCTGGAAAGCGTTGTTTCGTAAAGAACTGATTAAAAGTATTGAATGGGCTGAGCCGGCAAGCCGCGATGAAATATATCAATGGTGTTTTCGGAATTACAATCATTTACACGAAGATGTATTGGATGAAGTTTTTCAAAACAGAAAGAGAAAATCACCAAAATTCGAAAAAACTAAAAATACAAAGCCAACTATGGATATTGCTGTTTATAAAAAACCGGATTTTGTGAATTCCCGAAAAAAAAATTTAAAAAGTTGCAGGCTGATTTAACCGGTTTAAATGAATGAACAAAATGAACAACAAAATGAATAAAAGCGCTGCAAAGTAAAAATTGAAAATTTATAACTTTATAGTTTACAAATTTTTAAAACAAATGTTATGAAAATATCTTCAAAAAAGCAGAAAAAAAATTTTCATCCCGATGTTGGTACGGATCGGAAATTAACCTCTGGCGAAAAATTTAAGGAAAAGAAGAACCAACCAAGCGTATTCAGCAAAAAAAGAAACCCGCTTTCTTTTGTAGTTGCCTGGCAGTTGCATGATAAATAAGATGAATAAAATGGGCCGGTTTCCTGGCCATCAAATTTTTCGATATGATTAAAGTCTGTTTAAATTTTAAAATTCATATTCCTGCTGTCTGGGCGCTGAATGCTTTTTTAAAAACCGGTTCCTATTTACAAAATGATAGTAACAGCGAAACAGAAAAAAGAATTGTTGAAAAATATGCCACTAACTTACTTCCTTATTTAAGAAGGCTGGAAAGTGTGCACCTTCAATCGAAAGGAAAGTTTAAAGCAGGTTTGTCCATTAATGGAATAACCCTTACATATTTGCTTAAACATGCACCGGAGGTGGTTGAACAGCTTATAAAAATGCATGAGAAGGAATGCCTCGAAATTTTGTCGGAGCCCAGGTCGCATTCGGTAGTCCCTTTTTCTGATAAACATACTTTGCCGCGAAAAATCAAAATTCACGGTATTTCATTTCAATCGGTATTTGGAGTTACCCCTGAGGTTTTTATCGTGCATTCGCCCGTTTATTTGCCGCATTTTCTGGAAACCGTTTCTTCGGTGGGTAAAAAGGCCGTGCAATTTTATCCGGGCCAGAATTCATTTCTGTTTTCCGGGTAATTTGATTTAATTTTATTTTTAAAAACTATAATCTGTTTCCATGAAAAGAATTTGCCTTTGTGTAAACATACATATTCCGCACATTCTTCCAGAGCGTAAAGCTTATACAAGAGAGGGAGATACTAATAACAATCATATCATCCGCGAAGAAATAACCGTGAAAAAAGTCGCATCTGAAAACATCCTTCCTTTTTTTCAGTTTATCCGTAGGATAAATTCTTTTTTCGATGAAAAGATTACATTCGGAATATCTGTTTCAGGAATTGCACTGACCCTGTTGCAAAAATATACGCCCGAAGTAATAGGGTGTTTGTCTGCACTGAAAAAGAGCAATTATATCGAATTGTTCTCCGAAACCTGGAGCCATTCTGCAGTAGCCTGTTTTAACCCGCATTCATTCCGCCGGCAAGTACACATGCACGATCGGTTGATGGAATTTTATTTTGGCGAGGTACCACAATTGTTATATGTGAATTCTCCGGTATATCCCGATAATTTTATCGATACCATTTCAGGGCTGGGTAAAAAGGCGGTATTTATCAATTCAAATATGCTGGATGAATCGATTTTCAGAAAATTCCAGGCAACCGGGGAAAAATCTGAAGGCACGTTTTTAGTTTTTCCTATCGATTATAAAATGAGTCAGCTATTACAGGATCTCGATTTTAATCTTCTTCAGCAAAAGGCTCCCTTTTTTTCACGCGGAATTTTTCGCCGGTTTAAAAAACAGGTGTATGAAAATTATCCTGCAATCGTTAATTGTAATCTTACCCGCACAAAGTGTTTTTTCCACCTGAGCCGGTCGCTGACATGGGAAAAATTTATCAGGGAAATGGTAAATGACAATAATACAGCGTTTATTTCTCCCACCGAAATGCTTCATGCAAAAAACACAGCAGGGCTTAAGGAGAGTGATTTTTCCGAAATTTTATTGCGGGCAAAACTGTATGATGTATGGATACAAAACGGTTACCAGGCCGAAGCATTTAAAAAACAATTAACTATTGATGCCGGTTTAAATACGAAGAACCCGGATGCATTGCTCAGGGAGTGGGATTTTTTACAGGATATGGATTATCTTTATTTTATGAACGACAATTTTGTAAGAAAAAAACATACCACTTTTAATCCGTTTCCGGGGCCGGTTGATGCATATGAAAATTACATGGAAACCCTGAATAATTTTTCGGATAAAATACAAAGCAGGGCACCTTTTAAAACAGGGATTTCAAAAGATAAACTGAAGGTTAATAAAGAAATAAACCAGGAATCCGAGCAAAATAAAAGCGAAATAAAACAAGTAAAATACCAATCGGCAAGATTGAATTGATAAGAGTGCTTTGGCTTTTTATTCGTTAATCAAATGTAAAATATTTACCACCTGTTCACAGAAGGTTAAAAGGAATAGAACATTCCTTGGGGATGTTAAAGCATAAGTGACTAACTTTAAAAAGCCGGAATGGATTCAGCCATTTCAGCGGTTATAAATATTTATCCATATGGAGCCAGAAATGCTGGCCGAGTCCTGTTGTAAACACGAGGATACCTAAAATACTGTGCAAAATGGTTGTAAAAAGCACACTCCCTGTTTTGGCGTAAACCCATGCCAGGTAAATGCCGGCCACAAAAGTGGAAATAACCGAAACCGGACTGTAATACACAATGTGCACAAAACTGAATGCAAAACCACTGGCAAAAATCAGCAACCATCTCTTTTTGAACAGGGAAGCATACCGCTCAAACAGAAAAGTTCTGAAAATGATCTCCTGCAGATATGCTGAAAACAGCGGGTAAAATAAGCATAGCAGCAACCATATCCGCGTGTTTTCCCGGGGTAGGCGGAACAGATTTTCCCGGTCGGTAAAAAACACAAAAGCAATCAGAAAAAGGGCCGTAAAAAGCATGGCTACACAGTTTTTCAGAATCACATCCCGGGAAACATCCATGCTGACGAGCGAATTGAAATGGAAGTCCTTTTTAAACCACAAAAAAAGCAGGACTCCCGCAGTAACAGGCAATAACAATAATACCGGATGGGTGATTAGGGAATCAATGTACAGGAAGAGCGGAATCCCGAAAAAGAGCAGGACAAACTCCATTCCCCGGAATATATTTCTTTTGTTTGCTTTCATGCCTTATTATTAAACAGAACCGGGGGCCCGGACGATAACGGCCAAAGCCGGGAACTTGACAGGCGATCAGCACTTTACCTCTGCTGCTTCTAATTGAATTAAACAGTTAAGATTAAGCCTGCGATGACTAAAATAAGTAGAAAAACCAGCAGGAACCAGAAAAAGGTCCCAAATGCAATAACAGCAGGGTCTTCCCTTTCCAGCTCTTTTTGGGTTTCCAGTTTGTTTCGCGTTCCCGGGCTCGGTGTGGTGGCAGCCAGCAAAAGGGCGATCAGCAGTCCGACAGCTAACGGGGGCACCCAATAGGTATCACCAAAATAAGGTCCTACCGGCGCTACCCAAATATCGGCAGCAAAAACTGCCAAAAGTATAATCACAAAAAAGGCCCAGAAACTTCCCCACGGGCCTCTAACCCGTAGCAGAGAGTTAAAAAAAAGGGTAATTAAAAAAGTAATCGAAACAAGGTAAATTATGCCCCATAGTAATCCATTCATAATAGTTGTTTTTAATTTTTATGTAGCAATAGAAAATTTCATGCCAGACCGGCCGGAAGGTTAACAGGAAAAAATACAGGGTGCCCGGAAGCTCCGTGAAACTGAACATTAGCAAAAAGCAGCCTTTTAAAACGGGTTTCGAAAGCCGCTGCACCACTTGTCCCTTTTAGAAAATGTGCATATAAATACCCATAAATTGCGTAATATTTTCCCCAACACCCCGTCCAATACCGCACAAACCAACAGAAAATACTAATGAATTCAGGGTGCGGGCGTACGGGAATACCGTCCTATTCATTTCCGGTTTATCCTAAAAGGCGGTTCAAAACACGTAAAACGCAGCGAAGCTGAAGAAGAAGTTGAACCGCTGGTTGAATATCTGAAAAAGAGATGATTAGTTTAAATATTTATTATGTGTTGATTTTTAATCACTTAAGCCAAATAA
>JBNJGR010000193.1:0-5168 GCA_051747885.1 Bacteroidota bacterium
CAGTAAGCACTGTCGCCTTTATTTTCAGCAAACACTTTAGGCTGAATGAGTGTGTTATACTTGGTGTCATATATCTGATCGCCGGTATGAATTTTCACCGGATAAATTTTTGATTCAGGATCATCGTGCGACCCGAAAAGGGTATTCATTTGCACCGGAACCGATTCAATGGTGTCGCCCAGAATATAATGGTCAGCCGTTCCGTTAAACCACAAATAATCGGGTTTCACATTTTTGGCCCAGGTAAATGAGCCTTTAATGGATTGATATTCCTGCGTACTGTCGGCATTAAATTCCTGATAAGGCTCACCGTCACGCAATTTCCCTGCATCGGACCAGTACCACGACATTTTTGTTGGATTTTCTTTTGCATAGACGGGAATGTGGCACGCCTGGCAGGAAACCTTTGCATTGTGCCGGTTCAAAATATCGTCGAAATGCGGAGTTGATGTATGGCATTGCTCGCAGGTAGCACGGTTGGTGTTGGTAGATGAAACCGAATACAACCGGCCTTTAATCTGATGGTTTTCTGCAGTATGACATGCCACGCACGACATGTTCATTCCATTGGCTGCCATGTGTACATCAACATCCCTGCTGGTTGACAACTGTGCCATTTCCAAATCGCCATGTTTAACGTTGTTGCCACCACCGCTAAAAAAATGGCAACTCCCGCAGTTTATTTTGCTTGGAGTCCCAACTCCCTGGGCGACTTTAGTGAGGTTAACCGTACGGTCGGGATATCCTGCTGTAGATGAACCCTTCTTGTAATCATCGCTATTATCGTGACAAACCATACAGTCCACATTTCGGGCATTTTCAAAATCAAACTGATCGTTGGTCATACCAAAACCAATGTGGCATTTTGCACATGCAAGCTCATTTGACTGGGCTCCCAAACAGAAATTATTCAGTACATTCTTCTTTCCCGCTGAGGTAATTCCGCGCCCTTCAACATACGAAACACGTTCCCAGTTCCAGTGGGCAGAACTCATTACCTCCTTGTGCCTTTCGGTATGGCAGCTAATGCAGGCTTCTGTAACATCCTGTGGCGTGGCGAATTCACGCTGCAGCTCCGGTAGCTTGCTGTGGTCGATTGATGAAATCGGTTTTATCGCATACTCCTGCTTTAACTCTTCAAGTTTCAGGTTGTAATATTCATTTTCGGTATTGAAAATATTTATTAAAACCACAATACCTATAAAAATTAGAATAACAACAGCAATAGTTCTCTTCATCTCAATATTTTAAACTGTTTATTAAAAAACTATTTCGAAAATATCATTTTCAGCCACAAAATTATCCAAATATCTACATATACAAATACGAAAATTAAAACAGCAGGACAAGGCTATGAGATAAACTTCATAAATTTATGATTTTCAATTTAATAACTCAATATGTTTTACGACATTTAACCACAATATATATTGATTCTAAAGAAGAAAAACTCATACAAAAAGTATTATTTTACCAAAAACCAAAAGAACAAAAGACAACAACATCTGAATTGTTTGCATTGAAAAACTTTTACTTGCTGCAAATCGTGTTTTACTAACTAATTCTTTTTAGACTAAAAATCTTCAATAAGAAATTTAGTGAAATAATAATTAATTGTGATATTTATCCTGTTGAACAATTCATGAACCTTGTATTTTCACTGCTGTAAAAAACTGTTGTTTTCAAATAAAATAAAATCTGTTTTAATATCCTGTTTATGAGAAAAATTACATTATTTCTTTCCTTTCTGTTATTTGCCACTTCAGTTACACTGGCAAAGAAAAACGAAAAGTCAAAAAATGAAAAAGGCGACACACTGATTACCAGCAGCCTTGTTAGCGGACTTAAATTCCGAAGTATTGGGCCGGCATGGGCCAGCGGACGAATCGGCGATTTTGCTGTTAACCCTGAAAATCCGAAAGAATATTATGTTGCTGTTGCCAGCGGAAACGTATGGAAAACCAACAACAACGGCACCACGTGGAATCCCATTTTTGACAATTATGGCGCTTATTCCATTGGCGTTGTTACTATGGATCCCAACAACCACAATGTAATCTGGGTGGGAACCGGTGAAAACAACCACCAGCGGGCGCTTGGTTACGGCGATGGAGTTTACAAATCGATGGACGGCGGCAAATCGTTTAAAAATATGGGGTTGAAGGAAAGCCGCCAGATTGGCGGAATTGTGATGGACCCGCGCAACTCCGATGTGGTTTTTGTAGCTGCCGAAGGTTCGGCCTGGGGGCCAGGTGGCGACCGCGGCCTGTACAAATCGACCGACGGTGGCGACACCTGGAACAAAGTTCTGGAAATCAGTGAACACACCGGCGTAAATAATGTGGTAATAGACCCGTCTAATCCGGAAATTCTTTACGCCACTTCAGAACAGCGGCGCCGCACGCACTTCACCAAAATTGGCGGCGGACCCGAATCAGCCGTTTATAAATCAACCGATAATGGCGAAACCTGGCGAAAAATCATGAAAGGACTGCCGGGCGTTCATATTGGCGGTATGGGCATTGATGTTTCACCGGTGAATCCTAATTATGTATATTTAATTGTGGAAGCTGCAGAAGACAAAGGCGGATTCTTCCGCTCGACCGACAAAGGCGAAAGCTGGGAAAAAATGAGCAACCATCATTCAAGCGGTCAGTACTACAACGAAATTTTTTGCGATCCGGTGGATGATGACAAAGTATATTCTGTAGAAACATACACCCATTTTACCACCGACGGAGGCAAAACATGGACTCGATTGAACCTAAGAAACCGCCACGTTGACGACCATGCACTTTGGATTGATCCGGCAGACACTGATCACCTGATTATTGGCGGCGATGGCGGCATTTATGAAACCTGGGATGCAGGTTCTACATTCGACTTCAAAGAAAACCTGCCAGTAACCCAGTTTTACCGCGTGCATGTGGATAACGAAGAACCCTTTTACAATATTTACGGTGGAACCCAGGACAACAACACCATGGGCGGCCCTTCGCGCAACCTTACCAGAGATGGCGTAATTAACGATGAATGGTTTGTTACCATGGGTGGCGACGGGTTCTTTATTGCCACCGACCCCAATAATCCCGACATTGTTTACACCGAATACCAGTACGGAAACCTTTTCCGCTACGACAAAAAAAGCGGCCAGACCGTCAACATCAAACCGCGGGAACGCAAAGGCGAGCTGACCTATAAATGGAACTGGAATGCCCCGATGTTTATCAGCCCTCACAGGGGGACCCGCCTGTACCATGCTGCCAACAAAGTTTTCCGTAGCAACGATCGCGGAGACACCTGGGAAGTTATCAGTGACGACCTTACTGCGCAGGTTGACCGCAACAGTTTTCCGGTGATGGGAAAATACTGGCCGGCTGAGTCGGTTGTGAAAGATGTTTCCACTTCGCAATGGGGAACCATCGTTTCGCTGGCTGAATCGCCTGTAAAAGAAGGCCTTCTTTATGCCGGAACCGATGATGGTGTAATTTCAGTAACCGAAAACGGCGGCGAAACGTGGACGCAGGTAAAATCATTTCCGGATGTGCCGGAATATACGTATGTGAGCGACATCTGCCCCGATCGTTTCGATGAAAACCTGGTTTACGCTACCTTCAGCAACCTGAAACGCGACGACTTTAAGCCATATATTTTCAAAAGCACCGACAAAGGTCAAACCTGGGAAAGCATCAGTGGCAACTTGCCCGAAAACGGCACAGTTCATACCATAATACAGGATCATGTTCGTCCTGAACTCTTTTTTGCCGGCACTGAATTCGGCGCCTTTTTCACCATCGACAACGGTGAAAACTGGGTGCAGTTGAAATCGGGTGTACCCACCATTGCCGTGTATGACATCGCCATTCAGGAACGGGAAAACGATCTCGTACTCGGAACTTTCGGCCGCGGTTTTTATGTGCTCGACGACTACAGTCCGCTGCGTGAACTCAGCCAAGAAATGGCAGAAAAACAGGCACGCCTGTTCGACATAAAAGATGCCGAAATGTACATTCAAAAAAGCAATAAAGGCAACCAGGGCGATACCTATTTCGAAGCACCCAATCCGGATTTTGGAGCTACATTCACCTATTATTTAAAAGAGGTTCCGAAAACCCAAAAACAACTCCGAAAAGAAAAAGAGAAAAAGTTGTTTGAAAAAGGGGAACCCATTCCGCAACCTACCTGGCGCGAGTTGCAACTGGAAGAAAAAGAGGAAGCTACACATCTGATTTTCACCATTTATGATGAAGGCGGAAACGTGGTGCGCCAGCTCACCAATGCCCCGTCGAAAGGGTTCAACCGCATTAACTGGGACCTCCGTTATGCCAAACCAGCGTCCGTACAGGTAAACAACAGTTTCAACCCCACCTCGGGCGGCAATCGTGGCAATGGTATCCTTGTTTTTCCGGGAACCTATTCGGTTGACATAAAACTGTGGCACGAAGGTGAACTCACCGAACTGGCCGGTCCGGTAGGTTTCAATGTTGAGAAACTTAATATGGCCACACTCCCTGCAGAAAATTACAACGAAAATGTGGAATTCAACGAAAAAGCAGGCAAACTGGCCATAGCTATGGTGGGAAGTAACCGCCTCATCAGTGAACTGATATCGAAGGTAGAACATTTTAAAAAGGCCATTTACAATACACCCGGCGCCAGTCAGCAACTCATGGATCGGGCGCGTGAACTGGGCAAAGAACTGGAAGAGCTGAATTTTGAAATGAACGGCGTGCCGGCCAAAGCCAGCGGCGAAGAAGTACCGCCCGCACAGGTTCCGCTTTACGACAGGCTCGGGCAGGTTACCTATGCAACCGCCAACTCAACCAGCGGATTAACCACTACCCAGAAACAGGTTTATGAAATACTGGAAGAAGAATTCCCTCCGGTGCTCGATGCATTGCAACGAATTGTTGAGCAGGATATTCCGGCCATGGAAGCCGAACTGAATAAGCTCAATGCACCGTGGACACCAGGAAGATTACCCGTTTGGAACAAATAAGTATTGAGACATAAGATATGAGATGTGAAAAAAAGCCCGGTTTTGCCGGGCTTTTTTATGGGAACCCATTTTGATTACCCCCGAAGAGTATTTTCTGGGCGTGAATAGTCGGTTGGGGATTAACTAAAAAATATAGTTGTAAAACTAAAAATTATAGTTATATTTGTTT
>JBNJGR010000194.1:0-5168 GCA_051747885.1 Bacteroidota bacterium
TGGTATTTTCCTGGTACTTGCTTACCAGGGAGTTTCATTTTCAAGAGCTAATTTTTCTCCAACAACAAATCGCATATTTCTTTTTATCATTTTAGCTGCATTAGCTGCCTGGGTGGTTGTGCGAACCATAAAACACAAAGAAAAAGCCCTTGACGGTACCAAAAAGTTCCTTGATGCCATTCCCAGCCTGATGATGCTGGTTATTGTTATCGGAGGTATTGTAGCCGGATATTTTACTGCAACCGAAGCTTCGGCCATTGCTGTGCTTTACTCGCTCATTCTTGCAGTAATTTACAAACAGGTTTCATTTAAAAATTTACCCGACATTATTTTACGGTCGGTAAAAACTACCGGGGTTGTTATGCTGCTTGTTGCTTCATCAATGGGATTGTCATGGATAATGGCCTACGAAAATATCCCGCAGAATGTAAGCGAAGGATTACTGGCGCTCACGAGTAATCCTTTTATGATTTTGCTAATTATTAATATGCTCCTTCTGTTTGTGGGGATTTTTATGGATATGACGCCTGCTGTTCTGATTTTCACGCCAATATTTTTACCCATTGTAACAGCTATTGGAGTTGATCCTATTCATTTCGGAATTATTATGGTGTTGAACCTGAGCGTGGGACTTTGTACCCCGCCTGTTGGTTCAGTACTGTTTATTGGCTGCAGTGTGGCCGGTTTGGGTATCGATAAAGTGGTTAAGCCGCTGTTGCCTATGTTTATAGCAATGGTAATTGTGCTGTTGCTGGTAACTTATTTCCCCGAAATTAGTTTGTGGTTACCGGCAAAATTTGGATTTTAACCAAATGAGAAATTAAATTTAGAGTTGTATGAAACAGCCTGCCTGGTTGTTAAACACACTTACACTCAGGAAGATTATTATTTCCATTTTCTTCCTGAGTTTGATTTCTTTTTCTGCAAGGGCTTCATTTTCTGAATTGAGTTTTGATATTTACACACAGGAAGACGGGCTTCCAAACAACCAGGTTCAGTGCATTTTTCAGGACAGTAAAGGCTGGTTGTGGGTTGGTACCAGCCAGGGGCTGGGCCGTTTTGATGGGTATTCATTCGTGCATTTTTTGCCCGATCCGCTCGACAGTACCAGCTTAAACGGTAATCTTGTGCGCGTAATTAAAGAAGACCGGAAAGGCAATTTGCTTGTGGGAACAGAGAATGGGGGTCTTAATATTTTCGATCGCGAAAAAGAACGTTTCTCACATCCGCTTAGAAACCAAGATGATTTTAATTACAAGGAAATTTCAGTAAACGCTATTGCTTTATCGGAAACGGATGAATTATATCTGGGTACCGACTTTGGCATTATGATTTTGGATTCGCTGAACAACCTGAAAAGGATAACACCTGTTTTGCCGGAAGGTGAAAACTCATTTGAAGGAACGTTTGTGCGTAACCTTCAGTTTGACAACAAGGGAATGTTGTGGGCAGGAACCGACAAAGGATTGTATGTATATAATTCGGAAACCAGTGAATTGAATTATTTTCAGTTACCTTTTGAAGAAAATCAAAACAGGGAAATCTGGGAGATTTACCTCGATGACGATGGATTTTTATGGTTAGGAACTTATTCTTCAGGGCTTTTCCTGATTTCACCTGAAGATTATGAAGTTCAGCAAGTTAGCCTCGAACCTGAAATGAACCGGACTGAAACGGTACGCGCGGTTTCAAAAGGAGTTTTTGGAGAATACTGGATTGGCACCCGCGGAGGATTGTATGCCTATTCAAAAACAGAAGGTGTAACCGGTTTTTACAGGCACGATGAACGCGATCCGCGCAGCATCTCCAATAACTCTGTGCTTTCAATTTTTAATGATGCCCGCGGCGAAACATGGATTGGGACGCGTGGCGGACTTAACCTGCTGGCAAAAAGCAAACAGGTTTTTCATCATTTCGGAGCGCTGCCGGGCGACGATAATTATTTGAACAGCAGCATTATTTATGCTTTCTGGATTGATGATGAAGGGAAAATATGGATTGGCACCGAAGATGGCGGCATTAATATTTTCAATCCGCAAACAGGAAAATACGACTACCTGACTGCCAATGGAAATGATTCCCGTTCAATTTCGCAAAATTGCATAAAAGCGTTTTTAGACGACAAACAAGGAAATTTGTGGGTGGGCACTTTTCTGGGCGGAATTGATGTCATTAATCTTAAAACACGAGAAATAACGCATTTTAAACACGATCCGGATAACAGTTCTACTATTTCTGATAACCGGGTTTGGGATTTCTGTCTCGACCGTAACAACGATATTTGGGTTGCTTCCTCAAGCGGAGTGGACAAATACAACCGTCAAACCAATTCATTTGAGCATTTTCCACAGTTAAACGACAATGAACAGGTCTCGTGGATTGAGCCCGACTCAAAAGGCAATTTATGGCTGGGCAGCCTGGACGAAGTGATTGTTTTTAATCCTGAGACGAATGTCATTCGCAGGTTTTCTGGGCACACTCGCGCAATGTTCGAAGACACGAGGAACAGAATTTGGATTGCGACGCTCGACAAAGGAATTGCACTTTATGCCGCTGATGAAGGAGCCCTGAAATATTACAACGAAAACGACGGACTGGCCAACAACCAGGCTTTGGGTATTTTGGAGGACAGGAGCGGAAACCTGTGGATTAGTACTACAAACGGATTATCAAAATTCAATATTGAAAACGAGTATTTCAGGAATTTTACCAGCAAAGATGGTTTGAGCAACAATCAGTTTTGTTACGGTGCTGCATTGCAAACTGATGGCGGACAAATGCTTTTTGGGTCTGTTTCCGGCTTTAACCTTTTCAATCCTTCGGATGTAATTCCGGAAAATACGGATGTGCCGATTGTACTTACCGATTTGAAAATATTCAACAAATCGGTTTCCATTGGCGACGATAAAAAATCAGTTCTGCAGAAAAGTATTTCCGAAACAGAACATTTGAAACTGAATTACGATCAGAATATGTTTACAGTTGAATTTGCCGCACTCAACTTTGTAAACAGCGATAAAAACCTTTATTCCTACATGCTGGAGGGGTTTAATAAAGAGTGGAACGAACCCGGAACAAACCGCACGGCAACTTACACCAACCTGAATCCGGGCGATTACCTGCTTCGGATAAAAAGAGTGGTACCAGGTATTTCAAGCACTGAGAACGAACTGCAGCTAAAAATTACCGTGTTGCCCCCATTTTGGAAAACAACCTTGTTTCTCTCGCTGCTGTTCGTTTTAATTATTTTCCTTATTTATTCGCTCCTGAAATTTTTTGTGAACAGGGAAAAAATTAAAAACCAGTTGGTTATGGAGCGCGAAAATGCCCGTAAACTGCATGAACTGGATATGATGAAGTTGCGGTTTTTTACCAATATTTCGCACGAAATACGCACGCCGTTAACACTGATAATTGGGCCGCTGGAAAAAATTTTGTCCAACGATTTATCAAAAGAAGAAATACGCGAAAACCTGAAACTGGTCAGCCGGAATACCAGAAATCTCGACCGGTTAATCAGCCAGTTGCTCGATTTCAGGAAACTGGAAGCCGGCAATTTAAAACTGGAACTGCGCGAAGGTGATATTGTTGAATTTGTAAGGGCCACAGTTTTTTCATTTAGTGATTTAGCGGTTGAAAAACAGATTCATTTATCTTTCAATACGCTGAAAAAAAGGATTTTCACTTCATTCGATCCCGATAAAATTGAAAAAATACTCAACAACCTTTTATCGAATGCCTTCAAATTTACCAGTTCAGGAGGGAATATCTCAGTTAATCTTTCCCTGATTTTCGATACTGATGATGACGATTTTTCTCCGGAAGAAAAAGAAAAACAGTTTATTGAAATTGTTGTCAAAGACACGGGACAGGGGATCCCCGAAAAAAATGTGAATAAAATATTTCAACGTTTTTTTCAGTCTGAGGGCGAAGCAAAAGATTCCGGAACCGGCATTGGGCTGGCGTTGGTAAAAGAACTGGTTTCGCTGCATAAAGGCAAAATATTTGTTTCGAGCAAACCCGGGAAAGGAACACGGTTCACAGTTCGGATTCCTTACATTCAGGCTTCGGTAGCAGTTCAGGATGAAAAATCTACCCACGAAAATGATTACGGAGAACAACCGGTATTGGCTTCGGAAACTCAATCAAATACTGAAAAGTTACATTCAAAAATAATGTTGATTGTTGAAGATAATGCGGATGTGAGAAGTTTTATTGCCGGACATTTTAGTTCACTTTTTAAAATTGTGGAAGCGCGAAACGGCAAAGAAGGATGGGACAAAGCGCTTGAGTCGGTTCCTAATGTCATTATCAGCGACGTGATTATGCCCGGAATGAACGGCTACGAGTTTTGCAAACTGATTAAAAACGACGAGCGCACCTCGCATATACCTGTATTGCTTCTCACTGCCCTGCACTCAAAAGAACATCAGATAAAGGGCATCACAACCGGCGCCGACGATTACATTACCAAACCTTTCGATTTATCGGTACTCGAAGCTAAAATTGAAAATCTGCTTTCAATCCGCAACTCCCTGAAGCAAAAGTTTAGCGGAACAATGACGCTCGAACCCAAAAATATTGAAATCACTTCACCCGACGAGCGATTCCTGCAAAAAGCCGTTGAAACTGTGGAGCAAAACATATCCGACAGCAAGCTGGATATTGAAAGCTTTGCTGAAAAAGTAGGCGTCAGCCGGATGCAGCTCTATCGTAAATTGCACGCACTCACTGATATGACTGTGAAAGAATTCATCCGCCACATCAGGTTGAAAAGAGCTACCCAGCTTTTGGCGCAAAATAAAATGAACGTATCAGAAATTGCCTACCGCGTGGGATTTAATGATTTGTCTCATTTTCGCAAATGTTTTAAACGCGAATATGGAATGAGTGCCTCCAATTATGCTGAAGAAAATGCAGAAAAAAATTCTCCTGCACACGAATAATCAAAATTATCAACTTAACTTTTTTATAGTCAGTTAATTATTTAATTCCCAATGAGGTGTATCTGACTAAAAATTTAAGAAGGCTTTGAAAAGCCTCAAATTTAGACAACGAAGAAGATCGCTAAATTTGAGGTTATTTTTCAATTCTTTACTTACTTTTTCAAAGCCTTCTTTAAGTTAATCCCGCATTTTGGGAAATAATACCCGTAAAGGGAAATCCAA
>JBNJGR010000195.1:0-5136 GCA_051747885.1 Bacteroidota bacterium
TTCTATTTCCTGAACGATTTCCGGATGTTGGGCTGAAACATCGTTTTGTTCCTGAATATCTTCTTCAAGGTTGTACAATTGAATTTCCAGGTTATCATCAAAAATATTCCTCCGGATGCCTTTCCATTTTCCCATGCGCACCGCCTGCTGCCCGCCCGATGCGGGAAATTCCCAGTACAAAAACTCATGCTGCTTCTGGTTTCCTTCACCTAAAAGCGTGGGCAAAAAACTGATGCCGTCAATATTTCCTGCCGGCTCTGTTCCAACTATTTCGCACAGGGTGGGTAACACATCGTAATGCGCTGAAAGCAGGTTGGTTTCGGTGCCTGGCTCAATTTTACCGGGCCACTGGGCAATCATAGGAATGCGAATGCCGCCTTCTGTGAGATTGGCTTTTCCCCAGCCCTGTTCGCTTTTGAAGGGTTTGGCGCTGTCGAACCAGGGGGAGTCAGTACCGCCATTAAAAGAAGGGCCATTATCACTGGAGAAAATGATTAGGGTGTTTTCATAAAGCCCTAGTTCTTTTAAAGTTGCAACTATTTCTCCCACCTGTTCATCGAAATAAGAAACCATGGCCGCATAAGCTGCACGTGGATAACGATGCGGGAAGTAGCCTTTATCTCCGGTGTATGGTTCCTCGTCGCCAAATTTTTTCACGTAGTAATCCACCCACCTTTTGGGTGCCTGCAACGGAACATGGGGAATCGGATTGGCATAGTACGTAAAAAACGGCTGGTCTTTGTTGTCTTTAATAAATTGAATCAGTTCGTTTTGCATCAGTTTCGAAGCGTAATCGGTGAGCCAGAAACCGCTGTAAGATTCGGGATCGTAAGGATCAGCCCCTTCGGCAAGACCGGTGTGGGGTGGAACCATTTTGTTGTTGAGCGGTACTTTTTCCGTGTTTTTCCACAGGTGCACCGGAAAGTAGGTATGCGCCTGCCTTTGGCAATTGTACCCGTAAAAAAAGTCGAAACCCTGTTTGTTGGGAATGCCTTCGGTAAGCGGTGCTCCGAGTCCCCATTTTCCCACAATGCCGGTTTTGTATCCGGCCTGCTGCAACAGCGTCCCAATGGTTTGCGTTCCTGCTTTTAACGGGCGCTGACCTTCCAGGCTCGGGTCTTTGGCCATGGCCTCAAAATTCCATATATCACCACGATCAGCCCATTCGTCGTTGCCCCTGATTTGGGTATGGCCTGAGTGTTGCCCGGTAAGCAAAACTGACCGGGCAGGAGCACATACCGGCGAACCTGTATAATGCTGCGTAAACCTCATTCCGTTTTCAGCGAGGCCATCGATGTGGGGCGTCTCAATTTTTTCCTGTCCGTAACAACCCAGTTCTGCATAGCCCAAATCATCGGCCAGAATGTATATGATGTTGGGAGCCCCCTCAGACTCTCCCAATGGGGGAGGGCTTTGAGAAAGCAAAATAGTTGAGTAAAATAATAGAATAAGGAGTATGAATAGAGGTGTTGAGCTGAAATTTAATTTGTTTGGAGCGGGTGTGGCTGACTTCATTAGAATTGAATTTATATATACCCTGAAGGCTTTCGAAACCTTCAAGGTTTATTATTAAAATTTGTTACCTGCCGGCTCGGTGATCCAGGTATTCCTGCAGAAATCTGTCATTTAGCTCATCGCTGTCACCGTAATATTCGCGCAGTTCTTCGAGTCTTTCATGAAGCTCGGCCTGGATTTCGGCATATTCCGGATCGCCGTAGATATTATTCATCTCCATGGGATCGGTTTCCAGGTCGTACATTTCCCACTCATCGATGTCATAGTAGAAATGCATGAGTTTGTAGCGGTCTGTGGCCACGCCGTAGTGGCGTTTCACCATGTGGACCGACGGAAATTCGTAATAAGTGTAATAAACTGCGTCTCGCCACTGGCCGGTTTCGCCGCTGACCAGTTTGCGGAACGATTCTCCCTGCATCTCCTCTGGTATTTTAATATTTGCATAATCGAGAAAGGTTGGAGCAAAATCGAGGTTCTGTACCAGCTTGTCGATTTCCGTACCGGGTTTAATTTCTTTTGGGTAGCGAATGAGCAGCGGGGTACGGAATGACTCTTCGTACATGAACCGTTTGTCGAACCAGCCGTGTTCACCAAGATAAAATCCCTGGTCGGAAGAATACACTACGATAGTGTTTTCGGCCAGTCCGGCTTCTTCCAGGTAGTCGAGCACTTCACCCACGCCATCGTCAACTGACTTGATGGTACGCAGGTAATCTTTTATGTAGCGGTTGAATTTCCAGAGGCCGATTTCTTTTTCTGAAAGATTGGGATATTCAGCTTTGAATGCTTCATTTTTAGGTGAATAGGCTGCCAGCCAATCCTCTAACTGTTTTTCATTGAAACGGTTTAACTCATTGTGAAAGCCGGTGCTGTCGCCGTTCGGGTCAACAATCATTTTGAAATCGTGGCCCCATCGGGCATGGCCGTCAATTTCCATCTCCTGCTCTTTGGCAGCGGTTCCCCTGTTTTCGTAGTCATCGAAAAAATTGGCTGGTGGTTCGAAAGTCACGTCATCAAAAAGCGTGAGGTATTCGGGCCCCGGTTTCCAGTTGCGATGCGGCGCTTTTTGGTGGTAAAGCACGCAGAACGGTTTATTGGGGTCGCGTTTGTTTTTCAGCCAGTCGAGCGTGGTTTCGGTGATGATATCGGTGCAATAACCTTCTTTGCGCACGCGTTCACCGTCAATCAGAAAATCGGGGTTGTAGTAGTGTCCCTGGCCGGGCAATACCATCGAGTAATCGAATCCCTGCGGGATGCCGTCGAGATGAATCTTGCCGATCATGGCTGTTTGGTAACCGTTGGCCTGCATCAGCTTCGGGAAATTGGGCTGGTCCCAGTTGAATGGCTGAACATTATCTACTTTCCCGTTGATAAAACTGTGCTTGCCGGTAAGCAAAACAGCCCGACTGGGCGCGCAGATGGAGTTGGTCACGTTGGCCCGGGTGAAAATGGCCCCATCCTCGGCCAGCCGGTCGATGTTGGGAGTGGGCGCCAGTTCAGCAAGGAAACCATCATAAGCACTGATGGCCTGGTAAGCATGGTCGTCGCTCATAATGTAGAGGATGTTGGGGCGCTGGGCTTTTTCTGTTTGCGGGGAGCAGTTCAGTAGAAAAATTGTGGTAACAAAAAGTAAAATCAGTTTTACGAATTGCTGGTTCATGGTTGAAAAGTTTTAGATAATATCAATATTGAATCTTTTACAATTTTACAAAAAAAAGGGGAAGGAGTAAATTTTTAGGAATAAATTATAATCGAATTATTATTTCGAATCCACCAGTTGCATGGGGGCGGTGCGCACAATTATTTTGTTACCGTTGTCGGGCTGATCGCTGGATTGGTACATAAACCACAACTTTCGTTCTCTGTCGAGATATACGGTAGTGTGCCGGTAGTTGGGGCTGAACATTGGATATTCCCGGATGGGGCCATAAAGTTTTTCGGGCTGATCTACATGGGCAGTCATTATCTCAATTGTATTGGAATTAAAATCCTTCACCACAAAAAGTGCAATGCTGTCGTTGCTGATTCGAATGGGATCACAACCCCCGATAATGTCTCTCTGTTCATCCTGAACCTTTTTAAAACGGGTGTAATCCGAAGGACTGTCTCCTCGTGCAACTCCTAACCCCCATGAAGCTCCAGGAGATACGGCAAGGTAATATACGCTGTATTTTTCACCAAATCTGAATGCGCCAATTGAAGAAATCTCATCGCCATGCCCCCACACCCGTGGATCATCCCAGGAAAAAATGTACCCGTGATTTTCAAAATGAAATCCATCTTTAGAGGAGGCAAATCCCGCATTGCACTGAACGGATTCGGTAGTTGGATTGCTTGCAAGCGTGGCTCCGAAATAAAGCAAAATGTCGCCGGTATCATCCAGGATTGACCCCGCTGAAAAAACGCCTTCTTCCTGGTTATTCTGCGGTTGATGAGTGAGAATGGGATTTTTTTCAAATTTTTTAAAATGAATGCCATCTTTACTGGTGGCCACTCCCAGCGCACGATTGGCAGGACCTCCGTCGGTAGTTCGGTTGCCATCGGCTCCTACGTAATAAAGGAAATAGGTGTCATTTTTCTTTACCACTGTACATGGACTAATCTGCCCGTATAATCGTGCGTCCCAGCTCCCTTTGGGACCTGCTGCAAGAACAACCTGCTCCCGGCTCCATTCATCTGCCCGCGGAATAACAACTTGCGGAAATTTATCTTTATCGTTTCCTGCTACAACGGTCAGTGAGGACAAAAGTATTTGCAGAACCAGAGAAGAAGTGAAACTGATTAACCACCGATCCATTTTTTTTTATTTTAATGACATTCAATTTCTACAATTTTACGAAAAATGAGGGAGTAATGGAAATGGGTTTTGCTGGAATTGTACTAAATAATCGGTCAGAGGGGCAAAACATATCCAGCCACACCATTAGCGAACAGTATTTTTGCATTTTCTTCCATATTCTTGCAGGGACTTTACCTGGTTGGTAGCGGTTATGGATATGTTCCGGGCTGTCTAGTGAAATACCTGCCAACCAGTCGTGTTTTTTAAAGAAATACTGCCATTCCAGATTCCGCAAGATTCAGTTGGTTTGTAATCCGTTGCATACTGTTAGTACGTGGATGTATTTCATTTCAGATATTTCGGGAGCCAATTAATTTAGACTTTTTATTTTAACCCACAGTGGAAAAATTTTTTTTCCGCCTGCTGCATAGTGGGGAATCAGGTCGCATTCTGTTTCTGAAAAGTGAACGTCTTTCATTTCAATCATATCTGTCGGGGTAGTTTTGTTTTCCTGCCTGTAAATCAATGAATTTGTTTCCAGCATCATTGTGCCTGCAGATTCCAGCGGCTGAACAAATTTAAACCGGATATTGTATGTTCCTTCCTGAATTTTCACCCTCCATAATCCAAATACCTCTTCCTGGGTCCATATTCCGCGGTCGCCACCGGCATCATTTCGGTTCAGGTAAACCGGATTTTCGTGTTCACTCCCAATGACAATCTGCGGCGGGTTTTGCAGGTGGGGAGAAGCGGAAATTTCATGAATCATTTTGTCGAGTTCGGTTTTCATTTCCGAAGCCAGTGTTTGGTTTTCTGATGAAATATTATTCTGTTCAAACTCA
>JBNJGR010000196.1:0-5109 GCA_051747885.1 Bacteroidota bacterium
GCTGCAGCACACAAAGGTGCCTCTGTTGTTGAGGTTTTGCAAAATTGTGTTATTTATAACAACGGGGTTCACAAGGCGATTACTGATCCGGAACACAGGGCCGACAGACAACTGGTGCTTGAACAGGGGAAGCCCATGTTGTTTGGTGCCGAAAAGAAAAAAGGCCTTGTAATGGAAAATGGGCGGCTGAAAGTGGTGAAGATTGGTGAGAAGGGTATTACTGAGGATGATATTCTTATACACGATGAAACAGAGCAAGATCCTTCTGTTCATCTTTCACTTATTAACATGGGACTTCCCGATTTTCCAGTTGCCTTTGGCGTTATTCGTAATGTTGACGCTCCGGCTTACGATATTGAAATGGAAAATCAAATTGAACAGGTTCAACAGACGCGCAAAATAACCTGTGTAGATGATTTATTGAATTCGGGTAACACATGGGAAATTACGGGCAATGGAAATGAAGATACGGAAGAATGCCCTGACAAGAAACTCGAATAAACAGTGGTTTTATAATATTAGGAAATACTTTTTTTACTTAGTTTTATTCATAACAAAGGCTGATCCCATCGGGTCAGCCTTTGTTTATTATGAATTTGTTTCATATTTAAAGCTTTATGGCAATGCCAATATTCAGGTAAGCAATACCATAACCCAATTCCATCATGCCCGCAAAGGTTTCGTTAAAATAGTAACGGCCACCTACATAAAATGCAGATGTAAAACCACTGCTTGCTGCCGAGCTGAAACCTTCGTTGTTCCAGCTAACAATGCGGTATCCCAGCATTAGTCCGGCATAGGTGTCCAGTTGTTCGATAAACTGATAGTGAAGCGCCCCGCGGGCACCAAGGATGAAATTGCTAAAACTGGAACCACTTCCTGAAAAGCGGTATTTGGAGCTACTGTATCCAAGGTAGCCGCCAACACCCAGCGAGCTGTTTTCATCAAATAATTCATCTTTTACTCCCACCTCGTAAGAGGCAGATAAAGGTGGAATACTGCTGGAGTAGTAGGCTCCTGTGTATAAGGTGTTACCGAGTCCGAGCCCCAGGTTTAAAACATTGTCGCCCTCATTGAATGTGTTTTGGGCACTTAACGAAGCGGTTAAAAATAAAGCTAACAAAACAGGTAGAATTCGTTTTTTCATGATAGTTGTTTTAGTGTTTAAAAATTAATACAATTTATGATTATATTCAATACGAGTCAACAAAATAATCCTTTTATCGTTCAACAAAATTTGCTGTTTCCTTCAGTAAAAGCTGTATTTTCATTTTGCTAGAATCTATAAAGTTTTGTAAGTGGTTGCTAATCTGCTTATATTTAGTTGTGTTTTTTTTGTTTTAATTCCAGGCTTTAATCTGCTTTATGGAATTATTGTAGTTTGTTTAACGTTAATGTAATTTTTACAGATGAAACAGTTTTGGGAATTTTTGTTCAAAATATTATTTTCGACACATGATTAAACAGGATTGAATTATGGAGGTAGTTCAGGTTACCAGTAAAAAATTGATAACCCAGTTTCATGAGGTTCCGCAAACCATTTTTAAAGACGACCCCAATTATACCCCGCTCCTGAGGCCAATGCTGGAAAATGCTTTTAATCCTCAAAAAAATAATAAGTTCGATAAAGGTGATGCCTGTAGGTGGTTGGTAAAAAAAGAGGGAAAATTTGTGGGTAGAATTGCTGCTTTTTTCGATTCTGATTATTTCGAAGGTTATAATCAACCAACCGGCTGCATTGGATTTTTTGAGTGTATTAACGATAAAGAATCTGCTTTTCTACTTTTCAATACAGCTAAAAAATGGCTGCATGAAAATGGCATGGAAGCCATGGATGGCCCGGTGAATTTTGGAGAAAATTTTTTTTACTGGGGGCTGCTTCTCGAAGGTTTTCAGCCGCAAACTTTTGGAATGCAGTATCATCCACCTTACTACCGCGAATTGTTTGAAGATTACGGATTTAAGATTTTTTACAGACAGTTGAGCTATTCAATGGATATTACTAATCCTGATTTGCCTGACAGGTTTTGGAAAATTGCCGAGTGGGTTGCCAAAAAAAAGGATTATTCGTTCAAACATTTCACCTTCCGAAATCAGGAGAAATTTATAAACGATTTTATTGAAATTCACCGGCAGGCCTGGTCGGACCACGGAAATTACAAACCGGTAATATTTTCCCAGCTACAGAATATGATTAAGGATGCCCGCCTGATTCTGGATGAAGAGTTTATCTGGTTTGTTTACCACAACAACAAACCCATTGCCTTTTTTATGATGATCCCGGATTTAAACCAGATTATTCGAAAGCTGAAAACTGGTAAAATCAATATTTTAAACCTGTTGAAATTGCTTTATTACCGAAAGACCAAAACAATTACACGTTGCAGGGTAATTGTTTTGGGAGTTGTGCCAAAGTTCCAGCGCCTGGGAATTGAATCAGGTATTTTTTATCACTTAAAAAAAGTAATGCTCCGTAAAAGTTGGTATAACGACATGGAAATGAGTTGGGTTGGTGACTTTAATCCAAAGATGAATGCGCTTTTCAAATCGTTTGGCGCCCAACAAACACTAACCCATGCCACCATGCGTTATTTATTTAACCGTGAAAAAGAATTCGAAAGGGCACCTGTTATTAACTAATCATCATTTACCTTTGCAGCAATAACACTAACCAGGGGTAGTTTAAATAAAAAAAATGCAACTAATTGAAGTAACCGATAAAAATTCAAAAAAACTTTTTCATAAAATTCCACATCACATTTATCGTAACGATCCGAACTGGGCATGTCCGCTCGAAGGGATGGTCGAAAATACTTTTGATCCCCAAAAAAATCCGTCGTTTAAAAACGGCGAAGCCAAAAGATGGGTTTTAAAAAACAACAACGGAGAGTTTGTGGGCAGAATTGCTGCGTTTTATAACCTTGACAAAGCCAAAATTTTTGAGCAGCCTACCGGGGGGTGCGGTTTTTTTGAATGTATAGATAACCAGGAAGCTGCCAACCTGCTTTTCGACACTGCACGCGACTGGCTGAAAACAAAAGGAATGGAAGCCATGGATGGGCCGGTTAACTTTGGTGAAAATTACATGAACTGGGGCGTACTGGCCGACGGATTTATGCCACAGGGGTTTGGCATGCCTTACAATCCTCCGTATTACGTGAAGTTGTTCGAGAATTACGGATTTAAAATTTATTTTGAGCAATACAGTTACCACCTCGATACCACATTGCCCGAGCTCCCCGATCGTTTTTGGAAAGTGGCCGAGTGGGTAGCCAAAAAGCCACAGTACAGTTTCAGGCATTTTTCGTGGAAAGAAAAAGAAAAATTTATTGACGACTTTGCGCAAATTTACGATAATGCCTGGCGGTTTCACGAGCATTTCAAACCCATCGACAAGGACGATTTGAATGAGTTTATAAACAGTGCAAAATTTTTAATTGAAGAAGATTTAATATGGTTTGCCTATCACGAGGGCGAACCCATTGCTCTTTTTGTTGCTGTACCCGACTTTAACCAGATACTGGCCAAACTGAATGGACGGATAACAATTTGGAATTTTCCGAAATTATTGTGGCTTAAATGGCGGAAAACCATGACACGCACACGCAGCCTTATTATTGGAATTGTTCCAAAATTCCAGCGTTCCGGAATTGATGCCGCCATTTTCTGGCATCTTCGTCCTGCAATGTACCGCAAACCCTGGTACACCGAAATGGAACTTTCCTGGGCCGGCGATTTCAATCCCAAAATTGTAGCCCTTTACGAATCGGTTGGCGGCAAACGTGCAAAAACGCATTATACCATGCGCTATTTGTTCGATCGGACCAAGCCTTTCACCAGGGCACCTATTATCACCCCTGAACCGGGTAAAGAAAAAAGCCGTTCGTGAAAAATGAAATTAAAAATCGTTTTGGTTTCTTGAATACAATATTTATCTTTGCAGGCCTTTAAAAAGTTAAAAATGAATAAAGAATGGATTGCAGTGAAAAATGCAACCATTCGGAAACAAATTAAATAAACAAGCAATGAAAAAGGAAATACATCCAAAAGATTACAGGCTGGTTGCCTTCAAAGATATGTCGAACGGACATACCTTTATCACCCGCTCAACAGTTGAAACAAAAGAAACAGTTGAAGTTGAAGGAACAGAGTACCCGTTATACAAATTAGAGATTTCAAATACTTCGCATCCTTTTTATACAGGTAAAGTTAAACTGGTTGACTCTGCAGGACGAGTTGATAAGTTTATGAGCCGCTATGGAAAACATATGGAAAAAAAGAAAAAGTAATCAACTTTACTGATAATTGAAAGCTCCGTACTGCGGGGCTTTTTTTATGGGAAATAGTTTATTACTCCTCAAAATCAGGTAAGTCAATAAAAGCTCCCTGTAAAACAAAAGTGCCACTGGCCTGAAAAAATGTCGGTAAAGAAGCATTATTTCTATGAACATACGGCATTTAATATTCGTTTCGGGGAGTGGCATGGCTATTGCCAAGTAACACTGTTGCATTTTTGCGGATTTAATTCCGTCAGTTTGACATTAATTAATTTAATATGGGTAAAATAAAAAATTCAGGATTACAAGATATATTATTGAATGGGTCTATGGAAAATGAATCGGATTTTATACCGATTATTGCCGATGGAGACCATAACGAACTTAAAAATACAGATATACCCGATGTGTTACCTATCCTGCCCCTGCGAAACACAGTATTGTTCCCCGGAGTAGTGCTTCCTATCACTGTAGGGCGAAAAAAATCGCTACAGTTAATACAGGATGTTTACAAGGGCAGTCGACTTTTGGGGACATTGGCACAGCGCGATTATACCGTTGACGACCCCAAAAAGGAAGATTTATTTTCAATTGGTACTGTTGCTGAAATTCTTAAAATACTGGAGATGCCCGATGGTTCAACATCGGTAATAATTCAGGGGAGAAGACGCTTTTCTGCCATGGAGTTTATTGCCGACGATCCTTACTACAAGGCATCTGTTCAGCCACTTAACGATATAACATCGAAAAACGATTCGGAATTCAATGCAATTGTTGGATCTTTAAAAGATTTGTCCATCAAAATTGCACAGTTCTCAGCCAATGTGCCGCC
>JBNJGR010000197.1:0-5108 GCA_051747885.1 Bacteroidota bacterium
CGTATGCTGGCAAAGGAACTGGGCCTTCAAAAGTCAGATTACTCGGTGTCGTTCCAGTCGAGGCTCGACAAAAACTGGATGGAACCTTTTACCGATGAGTTGCTGCTTGAGAAATTAAAACAAGGCAAAAAGAAAATTCTGGTTTTAGCCCCTGCGTTCGTCACCGACTGCCTCGAAACCATTATTGAAATTGGCGACGAGTACAAAGAGATTTTCCTGAAAAAGGGAGGCGAAAAACTGCAGTTGGTAGAGAGCCTAAATGCAGAGCCGCATTGGATTGATGCGATGGAAACCATCATAAAAGAAACTGAAAATGGATGAACAACGGGAGTGAATTTCTTGTTTTCTTACCGGGAATTAAAAGAAAAAAGGATATTAATTATTTAATGAATATATTTTCTAAGTTTGCGATCAATTTATTTTTAAATAGCTACATAGATAAATATTGATATATTTGCAACAATGGAATCGGCTAAAATTGCACAAAATATTGAATGCTCCAATTGCCACAAGCAATCGGATGACTGCAGCAAAACTTTCGACTGTTGTTGTAAGAACTGTTTTAAAAACGATAACACCAGTATTTTGCAGGCTCTTAGCAGAGGCGAGCTTGACTACCTGGTAGAAGGGAAACACCAAATTAATTATAAACCCGGCGAAACTATCATCAAGCAAAATACCAGCTCAACTTACGTGGTTTGTGTGCGGGAAGGGCTTGCAAAAGTTTATGTGGAAGGTGTGCGCGGGAAAAGTATTATTATCAGGCTTATCAGTGATCAGGATTTTGTTACCGGCGGCGGATTGTTCAACGGTAATATCCAAAAGTTCACCATTTCGGCGATAACGCCCGTAACTGTTTGCCTGCTCGATTCATCGAAACTTGCCAAATTATTTTCCGACAATAACCACTTTTCAGTGGAGCTGCTCAGGCACCATACCAAACAAAACAACAGCCTGGTAACAAAACTTGTAAACCTCACCCAAAAATATATGCCCGGCAGGGTGGCCGATACGTTGCTTTATCTGAAAAATGATATTTACAAAAACAACACTTTTTCGGTACCACTTACGCGGCAGGATCTGTCAGAAATGTCGAACATGACAAAGGAGAGTCTGGTGCGAATTCTTCAGCAATTCAAAACTTCCGGCCTCATTAAAGTTTCCGGAAATACCTTCGAAATTACTGATGAGAACGGCCTCCAGTCGATTAGCCGAAACGGCTGATTGACATATATCAACTTAATAATTAATACAGGTCAATTTACATCGTTGAATATATCAACAATTCATGTTTGATATATCACCGGGTGTTGTGTATTTCAACACTCTAACAGAAGTATTTTTATGCCCAAAGAATAAAAGGAATAAATGTATCAATTTACTAATCTGATTTTGTTATGAAATACACATTTAATTTTAAACTTATTTTGAGTGTTTGCTTATGCGCTTTTTTAGCTGCATCGTGTGTAAAAGAAGGCCCTATGGGTCCTTCGGGAGATGATGGTGCTGATGGCTCCGACGGACGTGACGGAGTAGATGGGAACGTTACTTGTTTAGTTTGTCATGCATCCGATAATATCGAGTCAATAAACGCAGAGTTTGCCATGTCCGGCCACTTTTCGGGTGAAAAGGCAGTGGCTTATGCCGGTGCCCGGGGAATGTGCGCCAAGTGTCACTCTCACGAAGGATTTGTGCAATATGCCGAATTTGGTGAAGTTTTAGGCGACATTACCAATCCATCAGCATGGGAATGTAATACCTGTCATGGTATTCATGAAACATTCGAAGGGGAGGATTATGCACTTCGGTTAAATGACCCGATTAATCCTATTTATGATGCGGAATCAACCATGGACCTGGGTGGTAGCAGTAATCTTTGTGCAAATTGTCACCAGTCGCGTGCAGCTGAACCAATGGTAACCTCGCCCGGAGAAGAAACATTCACAATGACGAGTACACATTATGGTCCGCACTACAGCACACAAAGTAATGTAGTAGCCGGCGTGGGATTGGCTGAAATTGAAGGATCTGTTGCTTACCCGGAAGAAGGTAGTTCTTATCACCTCGAACAGGCTTCGTGTACCGGTTGTCACATGGGTGAATACGGAAATGGCGGAGGCCATAGCTGGAAACCGAACCTGGATGCCTGTAACTCATGCCACGATACCGATTTGGATGATTTCAACTACGGAGGTGTTCAAACAGAAGTAAAGAATAAACTTGCTGAGTTGGCGGAGAAGCTGCTGGAAGCCGGTGTAATAGAAGGTAATGAAGAAGATGGATACAGCCAGTTAACCGGAGAATATCCAATGGTTGTGGCACGTGCCTATTTTAACTGGAAAGGGTTGAAGGAAGATAGCAGTTATGGCGCACACAATCCAAAATATGTGACAGCTCTCCTTACCAATACTCTTGAAGCGTTGGAAGCATACGAATAACAGGTTGAACGGGATAAGAATAAAGGCTTCTGTCTTTTCAGAAGTCTTTATTCAAAAATTTTAAATGTATGAAGAAGTTATTGTTAATTGTTACCGTTGTATTTTTGGCCCTGGTTTTTACCAGCTGTAAATATGACTTTATAGTGCCTGAAGAAGTTATTGATCCCGAAGATCCCAATGTGGAACAGGTGTCTTTTTCAGAAGATATTATTCCAATTTTTACCGGTAGTAACTGTACTTCCTGTCATGATACCGGCGGTCAGATTCCGGACCTGACTCCTGAAAACGCTTTTTCGGCTTTGAATACTTCACGCTATATCAATTCTTCCACACCGGAGGAAAGCCTGATTTATACCAGGCCGCACCCTGAAGGTTCGGGTTCTCACCCAAAGTATTCTGAAGCAGAAGCAGCTTTAATTCTTGTCTGGCTTAAACAAGGAGCTGAAAACAACTAATTACACTTTTAAGATGGGAATAATGAAAAAATATATATTACTATTATTAATTCTTCCAGTATTAACATTAACGAGTGCATTTGCACAGGATGACGAACAAGAAGATATTCCGGTAAGGGCTCCTTTTGAAAGTGGTTATTTAATTGATAACCAAACGACGATGATTCCGATTGAAGGTACCCTGGAATACGTTATCCAGCACAAGTTCGGCACCATGGAAAATGGTCTTTCCGATGTGTGGGGAATTTATTCGCCTGGTGCCAATGTAAGGCTCGGTTTAAACTATGTCCCGGTTAATAATTTTCAGATTGGGTTAGGGTTAACCAAAAAGAATATGTACACCGACCTGAATGCGAAGTGGACCATTCTGGAACAAACCCGCGAGAACACAATACCGCTTGCTGTTGCCCTTTACGGGTCGATGGCAATTGACGGACGTAATGAAAATACCTTTGGAACCGGAAAAGTATGGCACTCGGGAGAAGGCTCAAAAGAATTCGATATTGTTTTTGCCGATCGCTTTTCTTATTTCTCTCAACTGATTGTTGGACGGAAATTTACCCATTGGTTATCATTGCAGGCAGGAGCAAGTTTTACCCATTACAATATGGTTGGAAGCGTATACGACCATGATAAAATTGGTTTGCACTTTAACGGACGCATCCGTTTTTCTATGCAATCCTCATTTATATTTAATTACGATGTTCCTTTAAAGGTAAAATCAATTTCGGAACAGCGCGAATGGATTGATCACCCGAAACCAAATCTTGCTTTTGGCGTAGAAATCTCAACAAGTACTCATGCTTTCCAGATTTATATGGGAACAGCAGATGGAATTATACCTCAAGATATTATGATGTGGAACCAAAATGACTGGACAGACAATGGTTTGGCAATTGGCTTTACTATTACCAGGCTTTGGAACTTTTAATGTTGAATTTTAAATATTTGTATTATGAAAAGAGAAATTCGTTTTTTGACATATCCTTTAATAATTCTTGCAACAGGATTATTTTTGGTGGCTTTTACACTTCCGCAAGATAAAGAATACGGTGGTGAGTGGGATATTCCTGAAGAATATGAAAACATGGAAAATCCTTATGCCGACGATGCATCGCTTAACCGGGTAGGTAAAATGCTTTATACCAAGCACTGCAAATCTTGCCACGGCTCAAAAGGAGAAGGTGATGGACCCAAAGCGGCCAGCATGGAAGTAGGAATTCGTGACCTTGCCTCAGATGAAGTACAGGAACAAAGTGATGGAGTACTGTATTATCAGTCGATAATTGGTCGCGACGAAATGCCCAACTACGAAAAAAAGATTCCTGTTGAGGAAGATCGCTGGGCTGTTATCAACTTCATCAGATCACTGAAGAAATAAAATTGATAATATTACCGGAGGTATTTTTTACCTCCGGTTTTTAATTGAAATACCAACATGCTTTCTTCAATCCGGGCAATTCTGTTACTATTTGTTTTCTCGTTTTTGTTCGTGCCGGTTAAGAGCCAAATGATGGCCGAGGAAAACTCACTTTGTATAGATTGTCATACCTCACAGAGTTTTTCAATTCATAACGACTGGACAGGAATGGACGAAACACGGTTGATGAACCCGTTTTATATTTTGGATACCGTAAGGTTTGTTACCGGGGTTCACGGCGCTTTTCAGTGTATCGACTGCCACTCATACGAATATGAAACTTACCCGCACAACGGGGACCTCAAACTCGAACCGTTAATGACATGTATCGATTGCCACGGTGGTGATGATACCTACGCTTCTTATCAGTTCGACAAGGTGGAGGAGGAGTTTGAAAAAAGTATTCATCGTGAACTGCTTGGCGATCAGTTTACCTGTTCAAAATGTCACGACCAGCATTACTATACGCCAACTGCACGTACCAGCAGTAACGTAAAGGAAATTGTTGAATACAGTAACAACATGTGTTTATCGTGCCACGATAATATGATTGAATATCAGTTGGTGTCCGATAAAGAAAAACCACAGTTGGTACAAATTCACGACTGGCTGCCCAACCAGGAACTGCATTTCAACAGGGTGCGCTGCATAGAATGCCACACCGTTGTTCAGGATTCGCTGATGGTTTCCCACAATATTCTTCCCAAAGAAAAAGCAACAAAAAATTGTGTTGAATGTCACTCTTCCAACTCAATGTTGCAGGCATCGTTATATAAATACCAAAACCTCATGCTG
>JBNJGR010000198.1:0-5103 GCA_051747885.1 Bacteroidota bacterium
AATTTTGAGATGATTTTTCACACATTTTGAGGATATTTGTCAGATTAGAAATAAAAGAATGTATTATGAGAAGATTAATTGTTATAACACTGGCTGTGGCTGCCGGTTTTTTATTTACCGGTTGTGGCTACAATAAAATGGTTGACCTGGAAGAACAGGTCACTTCGCAGTGGTCGCAGGTGGAAAATGTGTACCAGCGCCGAGCCGACCTCATTCCCAATCTTGTTAACACCGTGAAAGGTTATGCGGCACACGAACAGGAAACTCTCGAAGGCGTAATTGAAGCCCGTTCGAAAGCAACTTCGGTAAATGTAAATCCTGAAAACCTGTCAGAACAATCCATCGAACAATTTAACCAGGCACAGCAGGGATTGACCTCGGCACTTAGCCGGTTGATGGTGGTTGTTGAACGTTATCCTGATTTGAAAGCCAACCAGAGCTTTCTTGATTTGCAGGCGCAGCTGGAGGGCACTGAAAACCGGATTGCCGTGGAGCGAAGAAAATTTAACCAGACCACACAGGCATACAATGCCTACATCCGAAAATTTCCGCAGGTGATTTATTCCGGGTGGTTCGGTTTTGAGAAAAAAGATTATTTTGAGTCGCAACAGGGCGCTGACCAGGCGCCTGAAGTGGAGTTTTAAAAAGAAGAAAGAATGAGTGTACGCAAGTATTTTTCAGAAAAAGATAAGTTGCAAATTAAAAACGCGATACGAGCCGCCGAGTTGAACACCTCGGGCGAAATTCGTGTACACATCGAAAAACATTGCCGCGAAGATGTACTTGACCGTGCAGCTTATATTTTCAAAAAGCTGGAAATGCATAAAACGGAACTGCGCAACGGCGTTTTGTTTTATCTGGCAGTCGATGATCATAAATTCGCAATTCTGGGCGATGCCGGAATTAACCGGAATGTCCCTGATAATTTTTGGGAAGAAATTAAGAAAAAGATGGCCGAAAAGTTCAAAGAAGGCTTGTTTGCCGAAGGCCTCTCACAGGGAATCAAAATGGCCGGCGAACAGCTGAAGTCGCATTTCCCATACCAGGAAGATGACGTGAATGAATTATCGGATGAAATTTCATATGGAGAAAAGGAGTAAAAATGAGGAAGTTTTTTGTTTTAACAGTTTTATTGTTTGGATTCGTAATTAGTAATGCCCAAATCCCCGAGCGTCCTTCGCCACCGCGGCTGGTGAACGATTTTGCGGGTGTTTTGCAGCCCGGTGAGTACAGCAACCTGGAAGCCAACCTCGAACAGTTTGCCCGCGAAACTTCAACCCAAATTGTGGTGGTAACTGTTGACGATCTTCAGGGATACGACCCCGGCGATTATGCTTTCCGGTTGGGAGAACAGTGGGGAATAGGCCAGCAGGATAAAGACAACGGGCTTGTTATTTTGGTAAAGCCCAAAAAGGGAAATGAACGCGGACAGGTTTTTATTGCCACCGGCTACGGCCTGGAAGGCGTTTTGCCCGATGCCATTGTTAACGGTGATATTATCGACACCGAAATGATTCCCCAATTCAGGGAAGATAATTATTACCAGGGGCTGGCGAGTGGCATAAGTGTTATTATGGATATTACCAGGGGGGAGTACACTGCAGAATATTACCGTGAAAATTATGCCCGCAAGGGTGGTGGTATTCTTCCTGTGATTATTATTATCTTCGTTTTCTTTGTAATCGCTCCTATTTTAAGCAGGCGAAGAAGAGGTGCTTATTCACCAGGTAAAAGCCTTCCGTTTTGGCTGGCACTCGGTCTTTTATCTGGAGGAGGAAGGTCACACGGCGGCTCGTTCAGTAATTTCTCCTCTGGTGGGGGAGGTTTCGGCGGCGGATTTGGAGGTTTTGGAGGCGGCAGCTTTGGCGGAGGAGGTGCCGGCGGCAGCTGGTAATTTTTAAAAATTATAGCTAAATCCTATCCCCAGCAGCTGTTTCAGCTGAATCCTGCGACCTTTGGTTCCTTCGTTGTCAACCGGTACCAGAATGTCGTGATCGTAAATTAATGTTGATTGAAAATTCGCCGATAGGAAATCATTGATTTTCATGTTTAAAGCCAGGTCCCAGTTCACATCAATATTTTCGGGTCGGTTCAGGTAATTTGAAAAAAGCGTAAGTGAAGTGGATAGATCAACATTTTCTACTACCGGGGTTTTCAACTCGCTTTTTATGATTGCGCCCAGTTCAGCTCTTGCTTTTTCACCGGGCTCAACGCCAAACGCGCCAATATTGGAAAGCTCCTCGTCGGTAACAAAAGTAAATTTCCCGGACAGAGGAGTTACAAAAAGTGAAAATTTTTCTGATGGCTGATAATCAAAACCAGCTGCGGCAGTCAGGTAGGCTGGTGCAAAAAAAGTTGAAATTTTATCCTCTCTGTTCGGAGATTTATACCCATTGGCAAATTGTGTATTGAAATTCAGGTAAGAGGAATAGAGCAGATGCTCATTCTTTGTTTCTATACCAAGTTTCGAGTTCAGCTCCAGTTTATCATCGGTTTTGGTTACCGGGTTGATTTCTTCTTTCAATAAACCGTAACCGGCTTTCATCATATTTTCCCAGTGAATTTTATCTTTTATGTAGTTGGCATTTATATTGAAAAGCCCTACCCCCGAAACGGAATTCTGACCGCCGGATACCCAGTTGCTAAATGATATTTGAGTGAAATTTAACGACGTTTGCCCGGAAACATCCCAGTAGGTTGTGTCTTGTGATTCCCGGGCAAAAATCTCCGTCGCCAGGATAGTTAGGACAATAAATATTGATGTTGTTTTCATGCTATTAAAATTGTTTGTTTTTAAAGGTATAGTATGCCTGCCTGGCGGCAGACAGGGAACTCGCATGTATTTTAATCATCATCTTGGGTGCAAATGTTTTACATGCTCGTTTCATATTATGTAAGTTTGTTTGAATTTAAGCAAAAAAGCGCTGCAAAATTTGCAGCGCCTTTCAGAATAGTTTAAGCGTTGGATTTATTCCGCTGCTACTTTGTTAATATCTTTGTCAACCAAAATGCGGCCGCAATATTCGCACACAATAATTTTTTTATGGTTGGCGATGTCCATTTGCCGCTGTGGCGGGATTTTGTTAAAACAACCACCGCAGGCATCGCGCTGAATGGTAACAACCGATAGTCCATTGCGTGCATTTTTGCGAATGCGTTTAAATGCAGTGAGCAGTCGTGGCTCAATGAACGATTCAATTTTTTCAGCTTTGGCTTTCAGTTTTTCCTCTTCAATTTTGGTCTCTTCGGTAATCTCGTCCAGTTCGTTTTTCTTCCTTTCGAGGTCTTCTTCCCGTTCTTTTAAAAGCGTTTTTGAGGTTTCAACAGCCTCTGTTTTCTCGGCCATTTCTGTACTGAATTCCTTGATTCTTTTTTCCGAGAGTTCAATTTCAAGGTTTTGGAACTCTATCTCTTTCGAGAGCGAATCAAATTCGCGGTTGTTCCTTACGTTGTTTTGCTGCTCAGTATATTTTTCAATAAGCGCCTGCGAATCTTTTATGGCAATTTTTTTATTGTTAATGGCCGTGTCGAGGTTTTTAATCTCATCTTCAAGGTTGGTCAGCCTGGTTTTCAAACCGGCTATTTCGTCTTCCAAATCCTGTACCTCGAGCGGAAGTTCGCCACGCAGCGTTTTAATTTTATCTACTTCGGAAACTACACTTTGCAATTCATACAACGCGCGTAGTTTTTCTTCAATTGAAATATCTTTTTCTTCTTGCTTTGGAATTGATGCATTCATCGCTTGTTAATCTTTAAATTCAAAATTATTTGTCAGAAATAAAATACCGGGTTGGTTTTTATTTCCGAAAACCGGACTGCAAATTTAGGGAATTTTTTTGTAAGTAGTTCATAAAAAAGTTCTTTAGTGAACTGCTCACTTTCGTAGTGCCCCACATCGGCAATCACGATTTTTTTATCGGCATCAAAAAACTGATGGTATTTAAAATCTCCGGAAACAAAAAAGTCGGCTCCGGCCGCAATGGCTTTGCCCAGCAGAAAAGAGCCGGCGCCCCCGCAAACTGCCACTTTCTGAACTGGTTTCCCCCTGAGTGCAGTGTGTTTTATAACTCCGGCACCGAATGTTTTTTTTAGTGTTGCCAGAAGTTCTTTTTCTTCCACCGGTACGGGCAAAGTTCCTGTCATTCCCATTCCGGCTTTTTCGTAATTGTTGTCGAGCGGGTAAATATCGTAGGCCACTTCTTCGTAAGGATGGGCGCTAAACAGCGCGTTTAAAATTTTTCCCTGCAGCCACGCCGGGAAAATGGTTTCGAAACGGATTTCCTTTTCGTAGTGAATTTCGCCTTTTTCGCCTACATAGGGATTGGCTTCATCGCCTGCCCTGAAACTCCCGGTGCCTTCAAGGTTGTAGCCGCAAAAATCGTATTCGCCAATGTGGCCGGCGCCGGCAGTAAACACTGCTTCGCGCACTTTACCGGCTGCTTCGTGGGGAATAAAAGTTACCAGTTTTTTGAGCTGACCGCTTGCGGGTTGCAACACACGGCAGTTTTCCAGGCCCAACAGTTCACAAATTTTGGAATTTACCCCGCCCCAAACGGCATCGAGGTTGGTGTGTGCTGCAAAAATAGCAATGTCGTTTTTAATGGCTTTCAGCACTGTTCGCTCCACATAATTTTTCCCGGTTATTTTTTTCAATCCCGAAAATATGATGGGGTGATGCGCCACAATCAAACCGGCTTTTTGCTGAATGGCTTCTTCCACCACTTCTTCGGTAACATCGATGGTTACCAGTGTTTTGGAAATTTCAGCATCCGGATTGCCCACAATCAGCCCGGCATTGTCGTACGATTCCTGCAACGCCGGCGGCGCAAAACTTTCCAGGTAATTTGTTATCTCTTTTATCTTAACCATCCAATTATTTTTTCCGTTAAAGAATTATTCTTCCTCTTTCTTATCATCTCCCCTTTGGGGAGACTGAGAGGGGCTTATTTGGGGAGACAGAGAGGGGTCCTCCATGTGATCCCTGATGTTGGTCAGTTCATTTTTTATTTCCTGCAGCCGTTTCACAATTTCCCAGTTATTTTCGGTTTCTTCCCTGTTGTCGCTCAGTTTTTGCTGTGCCCCTTTTATGGTCAGGCCGCGTTC
>JBNJGR010000199.1:0-5103 GCA_051747885.1 Bacteroidota bacterium
CTTTCTCCTCCTGAGCAAAAGTTAAAAAACTCGATAATAGTAATGCAATAAAAAGTAATTTTCGTTTCATAATCATAAAGAATAATTTTTAAATGGTTCAAAAAAATTGTTATTTATTTGCTTTTCAAGATTCAACAAAACATTTTGTTGAATTTGCTTTTTCGTTGATTCTGTTCAACTTAAATGTTGTTATTAACGTTTTTAATAACACTTTTAAGTTGGTATTGTTTGGAGGTAAAATTTTGAACTTGTGTTTTATTAGTTTGGGTTCAGGGCTGTCTCCCGGGCCTGTCAGTTCTGAAAGACCATTCGCAATTTCAATTGTAATATGTGACGCTTCCGGTATTGAAATTATCATAATCCGGTGCAAAGAAACAAAAAATGATTTTATGTGAAAAATTGTTCTTTTTACATTTTGAATTTAAAAATCATAAATAACTCATTATAAATATTTTAGTGTTTTGTGGAAATTAATGTTAACTGATTGTAAACTTGTTTTTTCTCAGAAAAAGAGTATATTGGTTTTGTAATTAATAATACGTCTAACCCTGATAAAAAATGACTAAAAATAGATTTAAAACTTTTGGATTCTGTTCTTTATTTACAATTATTTTATTTGCCGTTTTTGATGGGGTTGCTGAAGATGGAAAAGAGAATTTGTCCCCGGTTTCGTACTTGACAAAACATCCTGTTTCTGACGATTTTACGCTTGTTGCTTCTGGTAAATCTGTCCCGCTTGTGCTGGATAGTTATGAATTTTCGGGTGTCATAAAAGTGGCAGGTATGCTTGAAAATGATATTTATGAAGTTACAGGAACAAAACCGCGGGTAATTCTCGATCAGTTTCCACAAGGTCAGCCGGCTGTTATTATCGGCACAATCGGGCAAAGCAAACTGATTGACGGTTTGCTTGAATCGGGTAAAATCAGTGTGGACGATATTAGAGGGAAATGGGAAACTTCGCTTATTCAGGTAGTTGAAAATCCTTTCCCAAATATTCCAAAAGCTTTGGTTATTGCAGGAAGCGACAAACGCGGAACCATTTTTGGTATGTTCGATTTGTCACGTCAAATGGGAATGTCGCCCTGGCATTTTTGGAGTGATGTTCCGCCAAAAACAAAAAATGAGCTTTTTGTGAAAAATGGCAGGTACCATTTAGGAACCCCCAAAGTAAAATATCGTGGCATTTTCCTGAACGATGAGGAGCCGGCGCTTGGACGCTGGGCCGTGGAAAATTATGGTGGGTTTAACCATCTTTTTTACGAAAAGGTATTTGAACTGATTCTCCGGATGAAAGGTAATTATTTATGGCCTGCCATGTGGTGGGCCGGTTTTTACAGCGACGATCCGCAAAGTGCTGAACTGGCCGATGAATTGGGAATTGTAATGGGAACTACCCACCATGAACCGATGATGCGCGCCCATGCCGAATGGAAAGCCGGCGGCGAAGGCGACTGGAATTACGAAACGAATGAGCAGGAACTAAAAGAGTTCTGGAGAGGTGGCATCGAACGGATGGATGATCGCGAAAGCATTGTTACACTTGCCATGCGCGGCGATGGCGACATGGCTATGACAGATGAAACCAATACCGAACTACTTGAGCGAATTGTTGCTGATCAGCGTGAAATAATTAAGGATGTGACAGGTAAAGATCCCGCTGAAACCCCACAACTTTGGGCGTTGTACAAAGAGGTTCAGGATTATTACGACCAGGGAATGCGTGTGCCTGATGATGTAACGCTTTTATTGTGCGACGATAACTGGGGAAACATACGCAAATTGCCAAAACCTGATGCTTCGCCCCGCGAAGGCGGTTACGGCATTTATTACCATTTTGATTATGTGGGCGGCCCCCGCAACTACAAATGGTTAAACACCAGTCCGCTGCCACGGGTTTGGGAGCAAATGAACCTGGCTTACCGCCACGGAGTTGAACGTATCTGGATTGTGAATGTGGGCGACCTGAAACCTATGGAGTTGCCCATTTCATTTTTTCTCGATTTTGCTTTTGATCCGGATGCCTGGCCTGCCGACCGGTTAACAGAATACACTGAATTGTGGGCCAAAGAACAGTTCGGCAGCGAACACAGCACCGAAATTGCCGAAATGCTCCGCCTCTACACTAAATACAACGGGCGCCGCAAGCCAGAATTATTGTCGCCCGAAACGTACAGCCTCATTCATTTTAACGAAGCAGAACGCATCAGAAATGATTATAACCAGTTGGCTGAACGTGCAAATAAGTTGTATGAGAAAATTCCGGAAAAACAAAAAGATGCTTTTTACCAACTGGTGCTGCACCCCATAATTGCCTGCGCCAACCTCAACGATTTGTATGTAACCACTGCCAAAAATCATTTGTATGCAAGTCAGGGGCGTTCGTTAACAAACAAAAAGGCACAACGAGTTGAAAAACTCTTTGAAAAAGATGCTGAAATTACTGATTATTACCATAATGAACTTGCCGGTGGAAAATGGAATCACATGATGGCACAAACGCACATTGGTTACACCTACTGGCAGCAGCCACCTGAAAATTCAATGCCTGAGGTTGAAAAAATTGATCTTCCCGAAAAAGCAGAAATGGGCGTTGCCATCGAGGGTTCACAAAAATACTGGTCAGCGGGACAAGCTGACGAGGAGCTTCCTGAAATTAATGCTGTCTGCGGTAATTCTTCCTGCATTGAAGTATTCAATCGTGGAGAAACATCTTTTTCTTATGAAGTTGCAACCGGAAAACCCTGGCTGGCAGTTCATCCGGCAAACGGAATTGTTGAAGATGAAGTTCGGCTCTGGACAACAGTAAATTGGGATTTGGTTCCTCCGGGCGAGCACACGGTTCCTGTTACAATTAATGGAAACAGCCAGACCGTAACGGTAAATGCCCGGGTTTTTAAACCAGAAGTTGACAAAAGCCAATTGGAAGAAATTCATACTGAATGTAAAGGCTATGTTTCCATTGAGGCCGAACATTTTAACCGGAAAATTGAAACAGAAAATATTGGCTGGAAGATTATTCCCGGACTTGGACGAACCCTGAGCGGAGTAACTGTTCATCCGGTAACTGCCCCGCGAATTGAACCGGCTAACGACAGTCCGCGGCTGGAGTACGATATCTATCTGTTTGAGCCCGGAGAAATAAATTTGAAAGTACTTCTTTCTCCCACATTGAATTACTACACCAACGATGAAACCCGTAAAATAGCTGTTTCTGTGAATGACGAAACACCGCAAATTATAAATCTTCACGAAAATGAAACGTTGCAGGACTGGGAGCGATGGGTAAGTAATAATATTATCGAAACTTCAACGAAGCATGAAATTCCGGAAGCCGGGAAACATACGGTAAAAATCTGGATGGTAGATGCTGGTCTGGTTATTCAAAAAGTAATTGTTCGTTCAGGAAATGAGAAACCAACCTACCTGGGACCACCGGAAACTGTTTTTGTGAATTAATCTTAACTTTACAGAAAGATTTAAACAACCATTTTTACTAAACGACATTAACCATGAAAAAAACTGCAGTTTTACTTTTCATTTTTGCCCTTTTATCAACTTTTTTAGCTGAGGGTCAGGATTTGCCGCAAAGACAAAAAGTGCTGAGCGACATGCTTCTTGCCAATGAGTATTTTATGACCAAAAACCCAAATGTGGGTAAAACGCTGGTAACCGATATGGAACGCCCCAGCAACATCTGGACGCGTGGAGTTTATTTTGAAGGATTGATGGCACTGCACCAGATTTATCCGAAAAAGGAATTTTACGATTATGCGGTTGACTGGGCCGAATTCCATAACTGGGGTATGCGCAATGGAAACACCACCCGAAATGCCGACGACCAGTGCTGCGGACAAACGTATATTGATTTGTACAATATTTTACCCGACCCGGCACGCATCAAAAATATCAAAATTTGCATGGACATGATGGTGAACACACCACAAAACGACGACTGGTGGTGGATTGATGCCATTCAGATGGCGATGCCGGTTTTTGCCAAACTGGGTGTGGTTTACAATGATGACAAGTATTTCGAAAAAATGTATGAAATGTACATGTTTACGCGAAACGAACAAGGCGATAACGGGCTGTTTAATGAAGAGGACGGACTGTGGTGGCGCGATGCAGATTTCGAGCCACCCTATACCGAACCAAATGGTGAAGATTGCTACTGGAGCCGCGGAAACGGTTGGGTGGTGGCTGCCCTGGTGCGCGTTCTTAACACAATTCCTGAAGATGAAAAAAACCGCGAGCAATACATGAATGATTACCTGGCCATGATGGAGGCACTGATTCCGATTCAGCGCGAAGACGGATTTTGGAATGCCAGCCTGCACGACCCAACCAACTACGGAGGAAAAGAACTGACCGGAACTTCACTTTTTGTTTATGGTATGGCCTGGGGAATTAACAACGGCCACCTCCCGCGCGAAAAATACCTGCCGGTTATTTCCAAAGCCTGGAACGGACTGGTAAATGATTGCCTGCATGAAAATGGGTTTCTTGGTTACGTGCAGGGGACAGGGAAAGAACCAAGCGCCGGTCAGCCGGTAACGTACGACAAAGTGCCCGATTTTGAAGACTACGGACTGGGCTGTTTCCTGCTTGCCGGAACCGAAGTGTACAAAATGGAAGACGCAGACTAATCATTTCCGAAACTATAAATTTTTACCTGAAGAATTTAGCAATTTTGTTTTAACGAATTCAGACAAAATTGCCCTGTAAATTGTATCATTGCAAAAAATTTTATGATACGCTTTTTTGAAAATTATTCCCTGAAAACGCTGAATACTTTTGGCATTGACGTTTCTGCGCGATATTTTTTTGAATTTACCGAAACGGAAGATTTAAAAACGTTTGCAGCTTCCAATGATTCGTGGAAAGAGGACCGTATGATTGTTCTGGGCGGTGGAAGTAACATTCTGTTTTTAAGCGATTTTGAAGGGCTTGTTTTTCATCCCAACAGCAAAGGAATTTACCCTGTGAAAGAAGATCGTCAGTATATTTGGATTGAAGCCGGAGCCGGTGAGAACTGGGACGAATTTGTTCAGTACGCCGTTGATTACGGCTTGGGAGGCATTGAAAACCTTTCGCTTATTC
>JBNJGR010000200.1:0-5094 GCA_051747885.1 Bacteroidota bacterium
ACCCTATGTATTTCATAACTTACAGGTTTGGTTTTTATTAAAGGAATAGTTTTCGAAGAACTTAATTAAAGTTAACTATTATTTTCATATTTCACTTTGTTTGTTTCCGGAAAATCAAATTAATTGTATTGTAACCCAGTGAAATACAGAATTATTCGTAAATCAACGATTAGAAATATCCGTTAAAATAGTCAGTAAAATTGCCTGAATTTGCAATTGTTGCTACATTGAAAACATTTATCGAAATAGGTAACGCTGTGAAATCCGCAAAGGGATGCCGTTTCGGTGACGGATATTTTTTTATTCAGAAGAAGTTGCCGCGCTTTGTTTAGCCGTTTGTGGGAAATATACTGACTGGCAGATACATGAAAAGCCTCCTTCACTTTCCGGTGAAGTGATGAGCGGCTCATCTCCATTTCGCGGGCCAGCGCAGAAACGCCAAACCGGTGGTCGGCAAGCCGGGCCTCTGCGATGGCGTTGAGCCGTTCAGCAAATTCCTCTCCGGATAAAAGTGAACCTGTCATTTTTTAGTTTGAATTTTTATTATTCAAGTTACGCTAATTCAAAATGCAATACATAGCACGTATGTTGCAAAATGTTTAAACTATGTTGCAATTGCTTGCACTTATGTTGCAGGAGGGGTTTTTCCGGTTTTGCGGGATGAAATCCCGGGTGGATTGAAAATTTTCTTTTGAAGCTGACTGGTTTGCTAACATTGGCATATTGTCGTTACAAAGTTTTGGAAAACAGCCTTTCAGCGTGCATCGCTAAGTAAAGAAATCGTTATTTGCTGTATTGTGTTGGAAAAATTTTGGGTTTCCTATTTCGAATGAATCGATAATTGCATATTTTCGTACAATTTACTGAAGACGAATAAAAACCGGGGAAAGAGACAAACCTTCCGGCGCTGTTTTCAGAGATAAATTAACTATGGCAACACTACTTTTCTATTTTATTTTATCAATTGTTGTTTCATTTTTTTGCTCCATGTGGGAAGCCGTGCTCCTAAGCATCACTCCTTCCTTTATCAGTCGTATGCAAAACGAAAAACCAACAGTGGGGCATATACTGAACAAGATGAAGGAAGACATAGACAAACCTCTGTCAGCCATCCTGACTTTAAATACATTTGCACATACTGTAGGTGCTCTTGGAGTTGGCGTTCAGGCCGGAAAATTATTTGGTGCAAACAATCTTACTGTTTTAGGCATAAATATGACATACGAAGGATTAATTGCCGGAGTAATGACCCTGGCAATATTGGTTTTATCTGAAATTATTCCTAAAACGTTGGGAGCTAACTCCTGGAAGAAATTAACTCCGTTTACCGTTCGCTCTTTAAGGGTTTTAATGTTTGTTTTGGCTCCTTTTGTCTGGATGAGTAAGAGTATTACACGACTCGTGAATACCGAAAAAGGACGTAGCGTATTCAGCAGGGCCGATTTTGCAGCTATGGCCGATGCCGGACTTAAAAGTGGCGCCCTCGACAGGGAAGAGAAATCAATTATTCAAAACTTGCTACGCCTTGAAAATCTTAAAGTCAGGGATATTATGACTCCCCGTTCCGTTATTTTGATGGTGAATGAAGAGTTGCCAATGAAAGAGATTTATGAAGAAATTAATCCTATGGTATTTTCACGAATACCAGTTTACCACGAGCATCCTGACAATATTACCGGGTTAATTCTGAAGGACAATATTCTGGAGAAACTGGCCCAGGATGAACATTCAATAAAAGCATCGGAAATAAAACGCGATATTCTTTTTGTGGAAGATAGTTTTACCGTGGCCAAATTAATGGATACCCTGATTTTGAATCGGGAACATCTTGCCATGGTGGTAGATGACTTTGGAAGTGTAGTAGGTTTGGTTACTATGGAAGATCTTTTTGAAACACTTTTGGGGCTCGAAATTGTGGATGAAACCGATAAGGTGGAAGATTTACAAAAGCTGGCTCTTGAAAAATGGGAAAAACGAAACAACAAGCAACGTTTTAACCCCGAAAAATAGTTTTAGGTTTCCCAACAGAAATTTGCCGGAAGATTAACTTCACCATCTTGTCATACTTTTTAATTTTTCTTTAAATCAACTAAATAAAAAATTCATCAATGGGTAATCAGTTTTAAATAGGTTATTTTTGAAGGATGAAAATTGAAATTAAATCCAATTAAAATGAATATTAGTGCATTGCAAAAAGAACGGGCAAAATACCAGCCCAAGCTACCTAAATCGCTTCAGGGACCGGCTAAATTGGTAGAAGGCGAAAAAACCAAATCGATTGCCGACCAAAAAGAAATTGAAGAATTGTTTCCTAATACGTATGGTATGCCGCTTATCTCTTTTGAAGAGGCAGGAGAACAAAAAAGTAACTCGCCGGTAAACGTTGGGGTTATACTTTCGGGTGGTCAGGCTCCGGGCGGACACAATGTAATTTCGGGAATATTCGACGGAATTAAAAGAATAAATCCGAAAAGTAAACTCTACGGTTTTCTGGGTGGCCCCGGTGGATTGGTCGACCATGTTTATGTTGAACTCACTGCCGAAATAATTGATGAATACCGCAATACCGGTGGTTTTGATATTATTGGATCGGGCCGTACCAAACTGGAAGAGGAATGGCAGTTTGACAAAGGACTGGAAATTGCCAATGATTTGGATTTAAATGCCCTGGTGATAATTGGCGGCGACGATTCAAATACCAACGCCTGTGTTTTGGCTGAATATTATTTGAAAAAGAATGCCGGAGTTCAGGTTATTGGTTGCCCCAAAACAATTGATGGCGACCTGAAAAACGAAATGATTGAAACATCGTTTGGTTTCGATACCGCTACAAAAGTATATTCGGAATTAATTGGCAACATTCAGCGCGATGCCAATTCAGCAAAAAAATACTGGCACTTCATAAAACTTATGGGACGCTCGGCATCTCACATCGGACTGGAATGCGCACTGAAAACCCAACCCAACATTACACTTATTTCTGAAGAGGTTGCCGAGAAAAAGCAAACTCTTGGCGAAATTGTGGATTATATGGCCAGTGTAGTGGCCCAGCGTGCCGAAAATGGAGATAACTTTGGTGTGGCACTCATTCCTGAAGGTTTAATTGAGTTTGTTCCTGAAATGAAAAAATTGATTTCGGAACTGAACGATCTGCTGGCTGAAGGAACTGCAACCGGCAAAGAATTTAAAATGCTGAAAAAGAGCCATCGCCGCGAATGGGTTGCCTCTCAGTTAACAACTGATTCATCTCATCTTTTTCAATCATTACCGTCAGGCATTGCCAATCAGTTAACACTCGACCGCGACCCACACGGGAATGTTCAGGTTTCGTTAATTGAAACTGAGAAACTGCTTGGCGAAATGGTGGTAGCACGCCTTGCTGAAATGAAGGAGGAAGGAAAATTTTCAGGAAAATTCAGCACCCAGTACCACTTTTTTGGTTACGAAGGGCGTTGTGCTGCACCTTCCAACTTCGATGCCGATTATTGCTACTCACTCGGAGCCACGACTTCTGTGTTGGCTGCTGAAGGCAAAACAGGTTATATGGCTTCCGTCAGAAATTTAACTGCACCTGCTGAAGAATGGATTGCCGGTGGCGTTCCGGTGACCATGATGATGAATATGGAAAGGCGTCACGGTCACATGAAACCGGTAATCCAAAAAGCTTTGGTTGAACTGGATGGCGCTCCATATAAATATTTTGTAACCAAAAGGGGAGAATGGGCGTGTGGAACTCATTATATATATCCCGGTCCCATTCAATATTTTGGCCCGTCAGAAATATGCGACCTGCCAACCCAGACTTTAAAACTGGAACAAGCATAGATTTATTTTGCTATATTATTTTTAAAAGCCTGTCCTTTTTTCGGACGGGCTTTTTTGTTGGTATTCATTCTGAAATATCAATAAGCACCTGTTTTTATTTGTTTCATTTTATAGTGATTTCTAAAGTAATTTTTGAATCTTTTATGTAAAGCGGAACGTAATAAGTATTAACTGATTTGAATTGAAAACCAAAAAACGGATTAAGATGAAAAATGCAACTGCTTTTCTACTGGTTTTTATTTTTGTATCGTGCCATAATTACAAAAAAGATGCTGAAAATTTACAGGTTAAAGTTGATAGCTTAATGACTGTTAAACAGCAAAACGAAAATACAATCGATAATTATTTAGATGATTTTAATGAAATTCAGGCAAGCCTCGATTCCATAAAAAAAATGGAAGAATTATTAGTAATTCCGGATGAACCGGAGCGAAATAATACTAAAAATAATAAGGAACGAATAGCTGCTGATATTTCTGCAATCAGCGATTTGCTGGAAAAAAATAAGGAATCGATTGCTTCTTTAAAATACAGATTGAATAACGCCAGTTTGAAATCAGGAAAACTGGAATCAATGGTTAATGAACTGGAAACAATGACAAAAAATCTGGAGGAAGATTTAGAACAAAAAAATTCAGAGATTGCTAAATTGAGCAACACTGTAAATGAACAAAGCGAAGATGTTTCTCGATTGAACACGCAAATTGAAGTGATGAGGGAAAATTTATCCAAAAAAGCGGATTCACTAAAACAAAGGGAAGCTGAACTTTATTCTGGATTTTTTATATCCGGCTCCTTAAATGAACTTAGAGATAATGGGGTGGTTGAACGCGAAGGTGGTATTTTGGGAATTGGGAGTACTCCCGTAGTTTCTGAAGATTTTTCGAATGATTTATTTGAAGCAATTGATACCCGAAAATTTGATTACCTGCCACTTAATTCAAGAAAAGCAGACGTGATTTCGGTTCACCCGGTTAATTCCTTTCATATTTCGGGTGACAATAGTGCAGATACATTGTTTATTGATAATCCGAATAAATTTTGGTCTGTTTCAAAATACCTGGTAGTAGCTACCAAATAAAAAGCGGGCTGTAATATCCCGCTTTATAATTTTATTTTTAACGCATATCCGGTTTCCATTACCAAACGTAACGGATTGACAGCGCTCCTCCATCGGCCCATAAACCGGAATGGCCAATTACATTTATTGCTGGTTTCCAATCGATGCCAATGCTAAAAGGGATTTCAGCAAAAACATATTCCATTCCA
>JBNJGR010000201.1:0-5087 GCA_051747885.1 Bacteroidota bacterium
TGCTGAATATTCAGGGAATCATTGAAAATGAATTGCGGTCGCCGCTGTATTGTATCAGCGAAGAAACCTACCGGAAAATTAAGGAAGAATATCAGAAGCTGAGTTAATCAGTTGCATAACATCAAAAAAACCGGTGAGTGTTTGCTTACCGGTTTTTTTATTGCAGTTACTTTTTTGAAAATGATGTTGCAGGTCCGCTTTTCTCAAGCATCGCAGAAACTTCGCCGATTGAAATAAACGGGTTGTTGTTCACCTCATCTTCGGGCACTTCAAAACGCATACGCGGATCATCATGTGCGATTGCCTCACCGGCCAAATCCATGTGGTTGGGACCGCGCACATTGGTTGCCTTAAACCGTTTCATGGCCAGGTAGCTTTTCCCTTCTCCCCACAATTCTATCCGTGTCTGAAAATATATTTCGTCAAGTAAATCCTTTCCTGTTAGCGACTTAATCCGGTTTTCAGCTGCGGAGTTCCGCTCTTTAACAAGTTCCCAAAGAGCCTGTGCTGCTTCCGTATCTTTTCCGTCTCTTGCCAATGCTTCGGCTTTAATCAGGTACATTTCGGCCACGCGCATGTAGAGCAAATCGTTTGTCCATGTACGGTCGCCAACCGGTGTGCGGGCTGCATGGTAAAACTTCCAGACAGGTAACAGCCCGCCATCGTTAAACATATTTACAAACTGACCTTTGCGCACGTCGGCTTCAGGAATTTGTTCCCATAAATTACGGTCAATTCCTTTGTAATCGCCCACACCGGCATAACTGAAGGTAAAAATATCCATGTGCCCCCAGAAGCTGGCCAGCGCGTAGGTATTATCGGTTGTTAAATCAACCCCCCACATCCATCCTGGAATGGATACATTTCTGAAACCGGATTCAATTACTTCGTCCGCACTCATCAGCATGAAGCCGCCATTAGTTATTACATCGTTGGCTGCTGAAACAGCACCGGAATAATTGCCGGTTGTTAAATAAGCATAGGCAAGATATCCCGAAGCCACATATTTATTAATTTCAACTTTATTGGTTCGTTCATATCCTTCGAGAGCTTCAACAGCATCTTCCAGATCTTTTATAACAAGGCTGTAAACCTGCTCAACCGTAGCCAATGGTTCTGCTTCGGTGGTTAGCTGTGTTTCGTAAACCGGTACGCAGGGTTTGTTTTGATTGCCATCGTAGGTATGCTGATAAAGATTGGCCAGGTAAAAGTAAGCATACGCACGCAGGGTTTTTGCCTGGCCGAAATAAGCGCGGTTGGTGGGGTCTTCCGGCATGGCATCGCTTCCCCCCAGACCATCGATAACCTCGTTGGCCGCTTTTATAATGGTAAAGTAATATCTCCAGTTCATCGATGGGCGCAGATCAGTCATTTTTTGGTCTTTTAATTCGTACACTCCCGAAAACCAGGTGTACGTTTTCCCGCCAAGCGTCATATCGCCGGTCATTAAATCAGTGGCAATGTCAATCGATTTCTGGCCATAATCATCGTGTCCGCTGGTACTGCCTGTTCCCTGAGCAAAGGTCAGTGAATAGATTCCTGAAACCATTGCCTTTGAAATATCGGGATTGGTTTTCGAAGCTTCCTGCAATTGTTCCGCCGTTATTGGCCCCGAAGGTTCCCTGTCAAGAAAATCTTCGCTGCAGGCCGTAAATAGAAAAGAAATAACCGCTAACAATAAAAATGATTTTATATAATTCTTCATTTTGATGATTTTTCAAGTTTCTCAATTAAAATTGCAGCTTAATTCCTGACGCGATAGTGCTCAGTGGGGCATAGCGTGTTGTTCTTGAACTGCCCGATTCGGCACCAACCGGGATAAACCCGCGACGCGCGGTCAGCATAAAAAGATTATCGCCGGACACCCAAACAGATGCGAGGTTGATACCCAATGTTTTGGTTACCGATGATGGCAGCGTGTACGACAACCTCACATTGGTTAAATTGAGGTAGGCGTTGCTAACAATAAAGCGGGACGATATGGCATTGACATTCTTGTCGAAATCGGAAGAAAGGCGTGGCACATCGGTTTCATCGCCGGGTTGCTGCCACCTGTTGAGAATATCTTTCGACCAGTTGCTTTTTCCGGGCAAATGATTTCCCATCAGGGAGGCATAAATGTTGTCGTACGAATGCCCTCCAATGCTGTAGGCAAACTGCGACGTAAATTCAAACCCACTCCAGGAGAAATCGAGACCAAAACCGCCGGTTAAGTCCGGAACTACCGATTTATCAATGTATTTTTTTGTGGCTTTGTTATAATCGGCAGTGGTTTCAACCCCCAACTGCGTCACTGAATTTTCATTCCGGTAGGTTACCATATCAACAATGTATTCCCGCTCACCGCCAACTTCATTATAATAACGTTTCCACAGCGAAAGTCCGTTATCGGGGTTAACTCCTGCAAATTCCCTTACATAAAAATCATAAATCGAATGTCCTTCCGAATAGGCGTAAGCTCCCTGAACTTCCAGCACTTTTTCTTCTCCGGTTGAATCATCAATGGGCATCTGTGTAATTCTGTTCCTGTAATTTCCGCCGTTAACTCTCAAATCGAGGGTCACATTACCGGTATTAATCAGGTGTCCAATCAATTCAAACTCAAAGCCTGTATTTAAAAGTTCCCCATCATTTACCGGAACCTGTGAGAACCCAAGCGAAGGGGCAACCTGTTTGTAAAACAGCAAGTTGGTTGTTTTTTTCGTAAAATATTCAAACTGCCCCGAAATTACATTGGCTAAACCGAACTCAATTCCGGTATTGAATGAATTGGAACTTTCCCATGTTAAACCCGGATTTCCTTTGTAATCAAAGCTGAACGACAATTCATCATTCAAATTTGAAATTGAATACTGGTCGAAGGTGGGGTAATTTCCAATGTCCTGATTCCCCAATTTACCCACACTGGCTTTCAGTTTTAAGAGGTTGATCCAGTGAGTGTCTGCCAAAAAAGATTCTTTGTTAAGCATCCATGCAGCGCCAAGCGAACCGAAAGTGCCCCATTTATTATCCGGGAAGCGTGAGGTGCCGTCACGACGTGCGGTGGCATACAGGTAATATTTTCCATCGAAATTGTATTTTGCCTGCCCGAAAAAGCTCTCCAGGGCATAATCCACTACCTCGGAATCCATCCAGTCCATTATTACCGCGTTGGTCCATTCAATATTGTATGGCCGGGCGATGTTCGATTTCTGCCCCTCCATAAATGCATTGCGGTAAAGCGTGTTTTCATGGGCGATAAAAGCTTCAATACTGTGTTTGTCAAAAGCATTACGATACGTTAAAATTTGATTCCAGGTGTAAGAAAACCGGTTATCCTGCCGCTTTAAAATTCTGCCGAGTCCTTCGGCATCGCCGTAAAACGGATTGGTAAGTCTGGAATTATTCTGCCCGTAATATTGCATACCAAAATTGGTATTGAAACGGAAATTGTTGAGAAAATGGGCTTCAACAGCAGCATTTCCAGAAAAATTATGATTGATGTAAAAATCCCTGTCGAGCCGGGCAGCGCCGACAGGATTAATATTTGCCCCAAATCCACGGGTCCCGGTTCCGCGGTCGAAACCATAATCATAAAGGTATCCGCCAACTTTAGGGTCTTCTACTTTATTTCCGTTTTCATCGCGCACGTAAACCGGATACACAGGAGGCATTTCATTTACAAAGAAAAACCCGTTATTGGCCACCTCCCTTTGGCCGGGAGAATTCCTTTCCATATATGAATAGCTGAGGTTCAGATTGGCAGAGAGCCACTCCCTCAACTCCTGATCAATGTTGGCCCGTGTATTGAAGCGGTCGAATTCGGAGCCCTCATAATACCCTTCGTCATTGAGGTAGCCAACCGATGTGTAGTAGCTTCCGTTTTCGCCACCGCCACTCAATCGAACACTTGCTTCCCGGCGTTTGGCCGTACTGAAAATTTCGTCGGCCCAGTTTTCCGGGGTGTATTTTCTTTCCGAAGTTGTAAACTGCCCTGTTGCCGGGTCAATCAGCTGATTGTCATCTGCATTCCACATGTTGTAATAGGGAGACAAACCGTTGCCCACTGAAAAAACATCTTCGGCAGCCACCTGCCCGGGGTTTTCAACATGCTGCGAAACGTATTTATTCTTCAGTCCTTCCCAGGTTAACTGAACATATTCTTCTGGCGAATCAATAACATTGTAGAGCGGAATCAGCCGAAGGTTTATTCCGTAATTCAAATCAACGTCGATAACCTGTTTATTTTTCTCCCCTTTTTTGGTAGCGATAACCACCACACCATTTGCGCCCCGTGCACCATAAATTGCGGTGGCCGATGCATCTTTCAAAACGGTGGTTGATTCAATATCGGCCGGGTCGATGGAGGCCAGGTTACCATTAAACGGAATGCCATCGACAATATATAGCGGTTCACGACTGGCGTTAACCGAACCGAAACCCCTGATGCGCAATGAAGCCGTTGTCCCCGGCTGGCCGGAAGAATTAATAACCTGCACGCCGGCCACTTCGCCTGCAAGCGCCTTGGTAATTTCTGAAGTATTTTTGCCGGCCAGTTTTTCACCTTCCACTTTCGAAGCCGATCCTGTAAACGATTCCTTGGTGGCAGTTCCGTAAGCCACTACCATCACCTCATCAACTCCAATAACATCTGGTTCCATAACCACATCAACAGTAGTTTGTTGTATGGGCACTTCCATTACCTGCATCCCTACAAACGAAAAAATCAATGTCCGGGCTTCTCCGGGAACGGTGAGGACATATTCCCCGTCAGTATCGGTAATAGTTCCTAAAGTTGTTCCTTTCACCACTACTGATACTCCCGGAATAGGTGTATTGTCTTCAGAATTCGTAACGCTACCTGATATGCGCCTGGGTTGGGCATTAATCACCTGTAACCCAGCAAAGGCAATGCTAAACAGCATTAGCGCAATTTTTCTCATAAGTATATGTTTTGATTGGATATTCTCTCTCCGTTAAACAAAAAAACATAATAAACCGCAAAGTAAAAAAAAATTGAAAAAGGTTTTTTAAACAGAAGTTGATAGAAATAAAATTCCTTTCTCTTAAAAAAAGAAAAGCTGTCCCAAAATGTATTTTGAGACAGC
>JBNJGR010000202.1:0-5054 GCA_051747885.1 Bacteroidota bacterium
GGAGCGTTTTATATTTTCGTTAATGCCAAACATCTATCAGGCAACAGTTACAAACTGGCTTTCGATATTTTGGAAAAGGCAAAGGTTGGGGTTACTCCGGGCATCGATTTCGGTGAAAACGGAGAGGGGTTTCTTCGATTTTCGTATGCCAACTCGCTGGAAAACATCAGTGAGGGAATGGACCGTTTGGAAAAGTACTTGAACAATTTTTAAAACTTTTCCCAGTGGATGATTTCTTCAGCAGGTTTACGGTTTTTTTGCGGAATTTCCTCACCGGCCGGGTAACCTACAGGTAACATCACCAATGGCTCGATGTGCAATGGTAGCCTGAGGATTTCAGCGCATTTTTGAGCATTGAAATTACATACCCAGGTAGATCCCAGTCCCAGCTCGGCAGCCTGTAATGTCATGTGATCAACAGCAATGGCAACATCCACATCCGCAAAATCTTTTCCGTCTGTACCTCTTTTCCACGATTGTGAGTGATCCGCACAAGCCAATATTATTACAGGTGCTTTCCTTATCCAGTCATGCTGGTAAAACGCAAACATTTTTTCCAGATTTTCGGGCGACTGAACAACCAAGAAATGCCATGGCTGAAAGTTCACTGCAGAGGGGGCCAGCCGCGCAGCATTCAGTATTTTTTCCAGTTTTTGTTTTTCAACCGGTGTGCTGTCAAAATCTCTTACTGAGTAACGATGTGTAATTAATTGAGAAAACTTCATATATATTCAGAATTATTATTGTCGCTTTCAATTTCCTTAAAGTAAAACGTATGGTTATCGGATAATATATAACTGTTTTGGCATTTATAATTTCAATTATTTATATGCACTCTTAATAAATTTTAATTTTTAAAAATGCAAGAAAAACAGGTTGTTGCAAAAATGTTATAAAGCATAAATTTTTATTGAAACGTCCGTGTAATTCGTTCGTCTTGTTAATACAAATGAGTTTGAAAACAGTAAACAATTGTAAACATTAAATTTTAAAAGTCATGAAAAACGTTAAATTATTATCAGTTTTTGTTGTTTGTTTTTTAGTATTAACAGCATCGGTAAACGCCACCGGTTTTCGTTCAGAGTTTAAAGATTACGAAATTGAGGCAGTGGATGATCTAAACCTGGGTAAAAAAGTTGAAAAAGTGTGGACTCTCACTTACAACTCCAGTGAAAAGCCTGTTACCGTGTTGAAACATAAAACATTGGATGGAGTTGAATACATGGTGCGCAACGATTTTTTTGAAGTGTGTTACGCAGTAACTTCGAAAGGATTTGGGGCTAAGAATGTAAGAAACTCCTGGAGCAATGTGCCACGGCAGATTAATAAGGTTGTTATTAACAACGAGCAACTGAAAAGGCAGGAAGTTATTTCACCCAGGAAAGAAGTAGATGACGAAAAGGCACTTGGGCTGATTGCCAATTATCTTCCTGACCTGATAAACGATGAATATACTCACCTTTTAAATTAAACAGTAGTTTATAGTGAATAAGAAGAGTGATTAAACCGCGGGAAACCGCGGTTTTTTTATATACAGCCGCAAACCAGCCCGTCGGCAAGGCTGTCAAGATATTCTTCTTCAGTCTGCTTTTCTTTTGAAGTCCCGCTACATGAACTGCAAACCGGCAAATACACTTTTTTATTGATGGTGAATTCTGCCCTGTTTACCAGCTTCTTGCACACAAAACATTTTTTACCTGCCTCTCTCATGATTTGTACAAATTAATATAAAATTCGTACAAATATAATTATTTATTGCAGCAATAACTATTTTATGGTTTGTCTTATGTCTGATAATGAATTTGTTAAAAGAAATTCATTGAGGTACAGGAGACAGAATGTGTTGTAGAGTATGTAGGAGTGATTGAATGATTTTTTATGTTTGCATGCATGAAAAGTATTATTTCTGTACTAATTGTTATTCTCGTGTTGGCCTTCGTTGCATCCGGAGAAGATTTCAGGTACCTGCGTTCTGAAAACGGACTGCCAGACGGAGAAATCAATTCAATTGTGCAGGACAGTACGGGAAATATGTGGTTTGCAACCTGGTCGGGGTTGATAAAATACGATGGACTGAATTATGAACTTTTCAGACCCGAACTTGGCGATTCAACCAGTTTGCCCGATAAAAAAGTGAAAGAACTTTTTGTTGACTCAGAAGACAATTTATGGATTGCAACATCCCAAAACTTATGTTGGTATGATAAGCAAAATGAATTATTCAGGACCTTTGGTTTCGAAGGCAATCCCCTAACGGGTGTAAATATTCTGAATATGTCAGAAACCCAAAAACACCTTATTGTTCATGCTGTGGAAGGAATTTATGCATTGGCACTTAATAAATTTGCTGATTCGGATTATATTTTGCGGAAACAAACAATTGTTCATTCTGGCACATTGGAAGACTATTATTTTCATTATTCAACTGCTTTTCGGGATAACCTGGTTTTGGTAAGTAATAATTTAGCCGGTCCCACGCAAATATTTTTGGCTCAACTTTCTGATAGTGCAGATAATCCAACTATTGAAATTTATGAAACAGCTCAACTTATCGAATGGGTAAATTCCATTGAACATGTACCTTCGGAGAACGACCTGTATATAGCAACAACCCGCGGACTGGTAACTTATTCCCTGGATGAAAGCAGGTTTAACGGCCAAAGATTTTTTGAAGGGAAAGATGTGCATAAAACTTTGTATGCTTCCGATAACAAAATATATTGTTCCCTGTTGGAACCCAAACTTTTATACCTGGATTTACATACGGGTCTGACAGGAAGTTATGAATCGAATCCTAATATTTCCGGCAGCCTTTTAGATAATGAAATTCATTCGCTTTACCAGGACTTTTCGGGCAATCTGTGGGTGGGGCACCAGGGGCAGGGCATTAGTATTTTAAACTTGTTTCAGAAAAAATTCTACACTTTCAGACGGAATTCTCTTGAAAATGCTACACTCAACTCCAACATAGTAATGTGTTTTAACAGCACTGAAAAAGAGGTGTTAATTGGTTGCCGGTCAGGTGGTTTAAATATCCTGGCGAGAAATGAAATAACTTCCGGGAATCCTGAATTTAAAACCCTCTCACTTACTGAAGACGATATTCCCGGCATTTTGCATGACGGGATTTGGGATATTAAAAAGCAATCGGATTCGCTGTTTTGGCTGGGGACTGATTTTGGACTTTACCGGCTGCTGAAAGATGAATCAGGATGGTCACTTGAACCATTCATGGGAAAGCCGGAAACTGATTATGAAATTCGCAAGTTATATATTGATGAAAATAATAATATATGGATTGGGAGCCACAACAATGGCTTGATACTGCTTCCGGATCCCGGACGGAATCCCGAAGGCATAAATTATTCCTATACGAGCGTTCCGGATAACACGGAATCTTTGTCGGGGAATGTTATTCTTGAAATATTCAGGGACAGCCAGAACAGGTTCTGGATTGGTACCACAAACGGGTTTAACAAACTAAAAAGCAGTTACGAAAGCATTGATTTATCGGGCCGGGCAAAACCAGTCCTGAAATTTGAACGGTTTATCGCAACCGAGCCGCGTCCCGAATTTTTAAATAACAATGAAATAAACTGTTTTTTTGAGAACCACGATGGTAAATTATGGATTGCCACCCAGGGAGGAGGTATTAATATTTTGGATCCCGGCACCGATACATTTAACCATATTACAACTGAAGATGGATTGCCATCAAACGATGTGCTCGGAATACTCTCAGACAATGATGGTAATCTCTGGATTAGTACTGCCCGTGGTTTGGTCAGTTATAACCGGTTTGACGATGAGCCGGGGTTCACTGTTTTTAATTCAGAGGATGGAGTGCAGGGTGATATTTTTATGGTGAATTCGTATTACAAAGCGCCCGACGGGCAACTATTTTTTGGAGGCGATAATGGATTTACATGTTTTCATCCGGGGGATATAAAAATAAACCCCGTTAAACCCAGAATCAGATTTACCAAACTAAAAATAAATGACCGCATTGTAGAGGTTGGCGATACTATTCATAAAAAGCAGGTATTGAATCAATCTTTGAATTTCAGTAAAGCTATTTCACTCCCCTTTAAAATGAATTCCTTTGGCATTGGCGTTGCGGCACTTCATTTTCAGTACCCCAAAAGCAACAGTGTCATTTATATGCTCGAAAACTATCATGAAAAATGGCAAACTGCTCCTTCCGGCTCAGAATATATCGATTTCTCAAATATTCCACCCGGAAATTACGAGTTAAAAATCAGGGCAATCAGTCCCGACAGAATCAGGTCTGACAATATTAAAACCCTCGAAATAGAAATTTCCCCTCCCTGGTACAAAACCTGGTATTTTTGGGGTAGTGTAAATTTAGCAGGGGCTTTTGTTGCTTTGGCAGTGGTTTATTTTTTTGTTAACAGGCAGCGGTTAATTTATCAGAAAAAGGTTGATAAACTGACCATTGAAACCAACGAAAACAAAATGATGTTTTTAACCAATATAGCACACGAGTTGAGAACCCCGTTAAGTTTGGTAATAGCACCTGTAGAAGATTTAATGAATAACCTGACATTAGATAGACAATGGAAAAATCATTTGCAGCTGATACACCGGAATTCAATTTATTTGCAACGGTTGATAAATCAAATTATTGATTTTCGTAAGCTGAATGCCGGCAAACTAAAGTTTCAGCCTCAAAAGGCGGATATTGTACGTGTGATAAAAGATGTGGTATTAAACTTTAAAGGGCATAAGGCAAACCGGAATATTAAACTGTATTTAAAAGTCCCGGCAGAATCGGTTATTGTTTCAGTTGACGTTCAAAAAATTGAAGAGGTTTTGTATAATTTAATTTCAAATGCCTATAAACATACACCTGACAATCGTTCTATAACAGTTTCAATGCGGTTTGCAGCACCTGTTTTAGATGATGAACCCCGGCAGGTTTGTATTACTGTTTTTAACGAGGGAAATGAAATTGATGAAGAAGAAAGGAGCAAAATTTTTGACCGGTTTTATAAAATTGATGAAAATGCGGAAGGTGCAGGTATAGGGCTTTC
>JBNJGR010000203.1:0-5046 GCA_051747885.1 Bacteroidota bacterium
CAGATTTTCGGTTAAAACAGGAGTTGAATACACAAGAACATCTTGCCGAATTTCAACCGGAGATTGATCATAGGATCCTGATTTCATATCTGATAAATACCCCCAGTCATTATCTCCCAGCGAAGGAACAGGACTGGCCGGATCATAAACAAACTCGTCGTACCTGTTTTGTGTTGGTGCAGATTGTGATAAAACACCATCACCCAATTTTGTGTTCGCGCCGTTCTCACTGGACAAGTACAAGGTCATTTTTTTTGCCTTTTTGGGTGGCCATTCGTCAAAATACTCCCACTGGTTTTTACCCATCGTGTATAACTGAATTTTTTTTCTGTCGGTCACATTATTTTTTTCGCCTTTTAGCCAGTAATCAAACCATTCAACATAAAGCCGGTTATAATCAAATTTGGCATTACCAAGAAATCGATCCCCATAATAGTAATTTTCAGAAGCACTCAATTGTGAACAATGATTTGTAGGAGCAATAATCATAAATTGATTTTCTCCTGATTCCGAATCGCTGGAATTCTTCTGCATGTGTTCAAAAAGGGCCATGGTGCTCGGTCCGAAAGAACAATCATACCAGGAATTTACATGTAAAGCTGGCACGCCAAATGTATCAGTTTCTCTTGCAAAGTCAAGTTCGTTCCATGCAGAATCATTGGGAAGTCTTTGTGCAAACTGCTCGAAATCGCTGGCTAATGCATTAATGCTTTTTAACTGATCTTTAAACGGTAAAAACCGGTGTGTTTTTTCCCAGTCCACATCAGGTTTTTCGGGCCATAAATTATAAAATTTGCTTAGTTTTTGTTTTTCTTCCCAGAACAGGGTTTTGTCAAACTTTGGGAATTCATTTTGTCCTCTCAGGTAATACCAATCCACCCAAACCATTTGAACCACTCCCCCGCGGTAAAACATGCCCTGGGGCCGGTATTTCCCAAACACGCCTATGCCTGCACCGGCGGCAGCAGGAATCATGGCAGCATGAGCCGGATGATCCATGGTTGCCAGCCCAAGCTGATGTTCGCCGCTTGATGAACACCCGTAAGTTCCAACTTTTCCATTCGACCAGGGCTGATTAACAATCCATTCAATTACATCGTAACCATCATTTTTTGCACCCGCGAGAAAAGTATATTCACCCTCTGACCAGTAACGTCCTCTTTCATTGTTAATTACAATTGCATAACCATTTTTCAGAAACGCAGCCATAGTTGTTGAAAACCAACGGAAATCGCCAGCAGGAATATAATATGGTGTTCGCAGCAGGATGGTTGGCAAGTTCTTTTTAGGTTGTTTCGGGAAATAAATTCTGCTGTTCAGAATAACACCATCACGCATGGGAATACCAACCATGTCTTTCATTTCAACAGTTTCATTGAATGCTTTAGCTTCTTCCCATGATAAATCACAATCAATACATTGTGCAGATAAAGTGTGAGTAAGGATTACCAGAATTGAAAAGAGTAACAAATGCATCATCCATCTTCTCAATTGTTGTGAAATTTCAATTTTCATTTTTTATCGTTTTTAATTGTGAACCATACGGTAATAAATGAAACAGACAAAAGGTTTTTCAGTCAGACCCGGGCATCTATAACTCCCAGATAAATATTTTTGTATTATCGACTGATGCTATACATTTGATTTTTAAACAATTAAATACTTAAAAGGTTTGTTGCTGCTTTTCAATGATTTGATCTAAAAAAATTAAACCGGGTTTCAGCAATTGTATGACGGAATAAAAAACAATAACCTTCAGAAAAGATGTTTACGATCTGTTTTTTTACCAGAAATCAAAAGCACTTCACTGGAAGAACTGGGAAGGGAATTGTAGAAAACTGCTATTTCTGCCTGAAATACACCTGAATGGGCACTCCGGTAAAATTGAAATTTTCTCTGATTTTGTTTTCGATATACCGCCGGTATGGCTCCTTAATGTATTGCGGCAAGTTGGCAAAAAGTGCAAATGACGGTGTTTGCGACGGCAACTGGGTTACATATTTAATTTTAATGAACTTCCCCTTTACCGATGGCGGCGGATATTTCTCAACAGCTTCAAGCAACACTTCATTCAGTTTGGAAGTTTTGATGCGGTTTTTGCGGTTTTTATAAACCTGAATGGCAAAATCAAGTGCTTTGTGCACCCGTTGTTTTGTTTTTGCTGAAACAAACAAAATAGGAACATCAGTAAACGGCGCAATACGCTCACGAATATCAGCTTCCACTTTACGTGTAGAGTAGCCATCTTTTTCAATAACGTCCCATTTGTTCACCAAAATCACCACTCCTTTTTTATTTCGTACAATCAGGTTGAACACATTCACATCCTGTGCTTCCATTCCGCGGGTGGCATCAACAAGCAACATGCAAACGTCCGATTTTTCGATGGTTCGCACCGAACGTAAAACGGAATAAAATTCAATATCATCGTGAACTTTCCTTTTTTTGCGCAAGCCGGCGGTATCCACAATCACAAAATCGTGCCCAAACTTATTGAAGCGGGTGTGGATGGAATCGCGAGTGGTGCCTGCCACATCGGTTACAATGTAGCGATCCTCACCAAGCAAAGTATTGATAAAAGAAGATTTTCCCACGTTGGGGCGGCCCACTACTGATAAATAGGGTAATTCATGCTCTTCTTCCTCTTCTCCGGAAAAATCGAAAGTTTCGATTACCTGGTCGAGCAAATCGCCGGTTCCGCTGCCGGTCATGGATGAAATACAAAATATTTCGCCCAGTCCGAGACCGTAAAATTCCTGTGCATCCAGAATGCGCTGGTTGTTGTCCACCTTGTTGACAGCAACAATAATTTTTTTTCTGCTTTTCCGAAGAATAGCTGCAATGGCATCGTCAAGGTCGGTAATTCCCGATTCCACGTCCACCACAAAAAGAATTACATCGGCTTCTTCGATAGCCAGGTGAACCTGTTTGTTAATTTCAGCTTCAAATACATCATCGGAATTCACCACATAACCGCCGGTATCTATTACCGAAAACACTTTGCCGTTCCATTCGGCTTTGCCGTAATTACGATCGCGGGTAACGCCCGACACCTCATCTACAATAGCTTCTCTCGATTCGGTCAATCGGTTAAAAAATGTTGATTTGCCCACGTTGGGGCGACCTACTATCGCTAATATTTTGTTGCTCATTATTTCTTATAATTAACACCGCGCTGAAGCACGGTGCTGTATTTAATACGCATCGTACCCAAAATTCTTCAGGGCACGGTCTTTATTTCGCCAGTCTTTGGCTACTTTCACAAAAAGTTTCAAAAATATCTTTTTCCCGAAGAATTCCTCGGCGTCGGCACGGGCTTCGGAGCCCACTCTTTTCAGCATTTTGCCTTCTTTGCCAATAATAATTCCTTTCTGGCTTTCGCGCGAAACATAAATTACGGCTTCAATATGAATAATTTCCTCCATCTCTTTGAAGGATTCCACCTCAATTTCAACCGAATAAGGAACTTCTTTCTGATAGGCCAGCAAGATTTTTTCGCGGATAAATTCCTGCATAAAAAACCGCTCGCTGCGGTCAGTGAACTGGTCTTTATCGAAAAACGGAGGATTTTCGGGAAGCAGTTCCAGAATGCGGGCTAACACGGGTTCAAGATTAAATTTTTCGCGGGCAGAAACAGGAAAAATATCCGCTCCGGGAAATACCTCGCTCCAGTAATCAAACAGGCGGGTTACCTCATTCTGGTCCGACAAATCAATTTTGTTGATGAGCACAATTACCGGCATGTTCGATTTGCGGATGCGTGCAATGTACTCCGGATTTTTATCGGGCTGCTCCACCACATCGGTCACAAACAAAATCACATCGGCATCGGTAAGTGCCGAATCCACGAATTTCATCATGGTTTCCTGCAGCTTGTAACCGGGCTTCAGAATTCCGGGCGTATCGGAATATACAATCTGGAAATCTTCACCGTTTACAATTCCTTTAATGCGGTGTCTCGTGGTCTGCATTTTTTTGGTAATAATCGACAGTTTTTCTCCCACCAATTCATTCATTATGGTGGATTTACCAACGTTTGGATTCCCGATTATATTTACAAAACCAGCTTTGTGTGCCATATTTTTCTTGTTTCAAATTTCTGTTTCAAATCAATTTTAACCGCTCCCGTATTTTCATTTTCCCTTTGTTGAAGGTGTAGTTTGGATGGGTGGTCACAATTCACTAAAAATCAGCGCAAAGATAATTGAATTGTGTTACCTGTAAAGAATTTCCATAACCGATTTTCAAAAAGCGGACAGTTAATAATATTAGTGTGTTATTTTTCTTGTTAAAAGTATTTAAAAAACATGCCTCAAAGCCCTCGTAGTTTGACATTTCCCATTTTTTTGCTATTTTCAAAACAAACGATTGATTAAAAAATTCAATAATGGAAACAAAACACCTTGATAAAATCGCAATAAATGTTCATGCACGCAGAATACTGCTTACCATTCTGAAAGAAAATCCAATACTGGAAAAAATCCTGCGCAGTTCGGTCAACGAAAAAGAGGCTATGGAAGCCATTAAAGAATGGGTACGCCCGATGCTGAAAAAAAACTTGGCAGCAGAGGCATTCTATAAAAAAAAGGACCATAGTCATGAGCTTTTTCAGCAATTGAACTGGGAAGATTTTGCCGCCATCCGGCTGCTGGATTATATTGAACATGCCGGAGAGGCTTATCCCGACCAGAATATTCACGGTGAAATGGCGGTTACCAACCCCATAAAAATGATGTGGCTGGCCACCAACTTTGGAATCGGGGGCGCCAAACCCGATTTTTTTCACGATATGCTTCGCCTGTTCCGCCAGCTGAATGGGAAATTAAAACCTGAAATTCCGCAACGTGCAGAAATTGAAAAATGGATGAGACGCTACCCCGCCGGAACGGATAAAAACATTGCCGAGCTGAGAAAACAAAACCGCGACCGGATTATAAAAATATTAATTGCAAAAATTGACAATGGCGAGATAAATACAGGCCGCTACAAATTTGAACCCAATCTTTCACAGAAAGAAAAAGAAAAACAGATGCTGGAGTGGTGGAA
>JBNJGR010000204.1:0-5045 GCA_051747885.1 Bacteroidota bacterium
CTGAAACTCACCAGCCATTTTCGCAGCTGTTTATCGCTGTCAATTTTTTGCAGTAGTCTGTCGGTTGCTTCTTCCAGCAATAAACCATCGTCGAGCTCAAGGGTAACCTGGGGCGAAATGCCCATTTCGCGGTTAAAAGCTTTAATTATCCGCTGGGTAAATGAGTCGATGGTGCTTACTGAAAACCGGTTGTAATCGTGAAGGATATTTTTCAGTACCTGCCGTGCGCGCTGGCGGATGACCTTTTCAGAGAGTGAAGTCTCATTTTCCAGTATAGTGGCATAATCGGTAGGTTGATTGCTGGCCAGCACATTGAGTTGCCCGAGGATGCGGCTTTTCATTTCGTTGGTGGCTTTGTTGGTGAATGTTACCGCAAGAATATGTTTGTAGTTGAACGGGTTTTTCAACAACAGTTTGAGGTATTCGGCTACCAGTTGAAATGTTTTGCCTGAACCGGCTGATGCTTTGTAAACGGTGAGCATTTTATGTTCAAAATTTATGTTGGTGTCTTATAAGTTGATTTAAAACCATAATAATTTATTAGGGGGATTTTCTGTAAATTTTATCCCGGGGAGCAAAAGCTGCAAATAATACTTTGTTTTCTTGGTAATAAAAACCAATTCTGTATTTGCCTTTACGGTAACGGTATGCAGTTGGATGCCCGGTCATTTTCTTTATATTGGGTATTTCACTCAGATTATCAGCTTCTTCAAAAAGACGGATACAATCGAGAATTATTTTTGCGAGTTTTTTATCTCTTGTTTTAGCAAGCTCCTTTTCAAAACCATCAAGGTATTCGGTTTTCATTTATGATAGTCTTGTTGATTCTCATTTAATATATTGTTGAGTGTATCTAATACTTTTTCTTTGTCGGTTTTTGGAGTTTTCCTGTTTCTTTCCATTGCTTTCAGGAGTTGCTCATCTTGCATTTCTTCATAAGTTTTAGCACTTACACCTAACCTTTTTGCCAATTCCAGAAAGAAATTAAGTTCGTCCTTGTCTTTTGGTTTTATAATTATTGTCTCCATTTTTTGCATTTTTCTTCAAATGTATTAAAAACAGTTTGTAATACAAAGCAGGTGTGGGAGTTCATTGGTCATTGCCTGCCCGGCTGCCAGCCAGAATTGTTCAGACGGGGCTGCTGAGAATTTCATGGGGTAGGGCCTTGTATCACATTCACACGGGTTTCAATTTTAAAGTTTTTGGAAACGTTGTATTGCATGAAAAGAGTTGATCCGCGGGTGTCAAAATTGTTCAGCCCCTGGCTGGGGAAGGGGGCTGTAAAGATCGAATTTCCCCCGAAACTGTAGCCACCCAGCCGGAAGTTTTCACCAACCTGATAACTGCCTTCGCTAAATATGGTTGCATTGCGTAAAAACGGAGATGGTGTAATTCCTCCAAAACCCGGTGCGAAAAAATTACCCTGGTAGAATGAAAATTCAGACAGATTGTAGTTCCAACGGTTGGTTAGTTCCTGTTTAAAATCAAACTCCGGCAGTTTGGGGAAATCCATCAAGTCTCCAGTGGGGGTATTGCCCTGGAGGAAATTTCGGTACATCACCTGCCGTTCCGTCTCCATTTGCAGTGAATCCTGTTCAGGAAGCAGGGGCATCAGCATTTCCTGTGCTGATACATTGAAAATAGTGATGGTGAATAGTATGAACAATAAATGTTTCACAAATGGTTCCTTCCTTTAAACTTCAGTATTATTGTTATCTTCAAAATTAATAATAATCCCGAAGAATGGAGAATGGAAGCGACCTTTTGATATGATTAAAATTGTTTATTTTCAAAGGTATCATATGTAACTCGCATGGAATTTAAATCATTTTCTTGGGTGATAATTATTAACATGCTCGTTTCGAAGTATCAGGATTCTGAACTTTCAGCCAGCGAATTGTTGTTATCTTTTTTTCCTGTATCGATTTCTTTCCAGTGCTCTTTGGCAGTTTTGAGGTATTGGCTGGCAAAAACCCACCCAATGGCAATAACACCGCCCAGGAAAACCCAGATAATCAAAATAATTTTCCGTTTGGGTTTTGTGCGTTCCTGTGGAACAGTAACGGGCTGTATTACAGAAAATACAGGTGTGTCTTCTTTAACTTTAATACGTGCCTGTTCGAGTTGCTGGGCCAGGTTTGAGTAAACTTCAAAAGCCAGCTGGTATTCGTTTTGGAGCCTTTCCTGCTCGGTGAGGGCCATGGCGCTGGTGACATTTTTGTTACGGTCGCGGAAAGCAGCAAGGGCGGCCTGTGCTTCCTGGAATTCTTTTTTCTTTTCCTTGTAGCGCTCTTCAATAAAGTCCAATTGTTCCGAAGCCTTTTCAACTTTAAAATCAGTAATATACTGTTGCAGCAATTCCTGGGCTTTTTGAGCTACTTCTGCCGACAGGTCAGCCTCATGAAAACTGGAACTTAACTGGATAAATCCATCCTGATCGTTTATTTCGAGTGAAATGTTGTTAGAAATAATTCTGCGGACTGATTCCTGTTCTTTCGTCAGTTTGATAGCTTTTCCATCTTGCGTTTCTACTACGGAAGTTTTCTCTTCATCACCTTTTATGGCTTTGCTGATAACACCCGGTAATCCTATGGTATATTTTTTTATCAGGGAGAGAAATCCGGGTTTGCTGTACTCAGTGTAATACTCGAAAAGGGTAACCGGTTCCTCAACATCCGAAAAAGTGAACTTGCTTTGCATGAGCTTTAACTGAAATGGTACGCTTTGCAAAATTTGCGGATAGGTTTGCGGCAGTAATTCGGTAGTGGATTGGTTCATGTTCAGGTTTATGCCAGCCATTGATGCCAGTGATGACAACCCGCCGCTCGCTCTTTGGGTGCCTCCTGAACTCTGAGGGACCATTTTTGTTGAAGCCGTGTATTGTGTAGGAGAAAACAGTGCCACAATCACGCCGATAACAGCAAAAATAATAACCGTTTTAATGATGAATTTCCGGCGTTCCCATATGCTCTTTGCCAGGGCAATCAAATCAATTTCATCTTCTTCGGCAACCGGCGTATTTTTATATTCTTCGTTCATTTTACAGGTAATTCAAATTCGAAATTATCAAAATGTTATCGTAACACGGCTGCAAGTGCAACGGCTATGGAGGAGAATGTACTGGCAATGGATAACCATGTTTGAGTAGTGATTCCTTCACGTTCAGGTTTTTCCGGAACAACAATCTGGCTACCTGGCAATACTTCCGGATAGTTTTTTACAATAAAACTTTTGGTAGATGATGTTGCTCCGTTGGGATACCTGACATATACTTTTCTTTTTAGCGCATCAGATGAAAAACCGCCGCTTTTGTCGATGTAATATTTCAGAGATTTTCCTTTCTGGTAAGTAATTGAAAATGGATTTTGAACACTTCCGGTTATTTTTACGGTTTGCATTTGTTCCGGAATATCCAGTATGTCGCCGTCGCGCAATAGCAAGTCCTGAGGACCTCCGGGATTGTCGAGGATATTTTGGAGATCGATGGCAATAAATTCGCTCCCTAGCTCCTCCGTAACCCGTGAAAAAGTTGCTCCGTTTAAAAATGATTGTGGTGTCAATCCGCCAGCCATTTCAACCAAATCGGAAATGCGTTGGTGCTTATTCTGAATGGCAAACAGACCTGCATATTTCACTTCGCCTCTAACCATTACCGAGGCATTCTCGCGAAATGCAGGAGCACGCCTTACCGAAACACGATCGAACGGTTTCAACGTGAAGTTGGCATCGCCTTCGTTAAATTTTAAATCGCGCGACAGGTCAAACGTGAAAATGTGAACCATTTCATCAGATAGCACTGATGCTTCTTCATAAGAAAGTCTTCGTGATACTTCAATAAATGAACTGTCGGCTGCTTCGGTGAAACCACCGGCCATGAAAATTGCATCGGCAAGGGTTGTGTTTTCAGCAAAATGAAAATCACCCGGTTCCAATACTTCGCCTGTTACACTGATGTATGGTGTTTGTTTCAAATCCAAAAGCGATTTTATCTGAACGGAATCTTCAGGATTAAGCAATATTGTATTTTCTCCGCTAATAATAGGATTTAAATCAAATGAAAGAGTCCTGCGGGTAGAGTCACTGTTCAGGCGGGTGATTATTGCACGGTTTAAAAATGCATTTCCTTTAAGGCTGTCGGCTTTATTTATTAAATCGTTCAGGGTCATGTTTTCTTTCCATTCATACTCTCCCGGGCGAAAAACAGCTCCGGAAATGGTCACTCTGTTTTTAAATATTTTAACGGTTTCTCCGCTGAAGATGGAGTCCCCGTTTAGTAACAATGCACTTTCAGCTTCATGAAAAGGTACATCAACAATACTTTTTCCACCTATGTCTTTTCTGTAAATTTTCAAATTAGTCCAGTAGGCATCCGAGGTGAAACCTCCAGCAAATCTGATAACATCATTCAGTTTTTCTTCCTCTTTCACTTCGAATAATCCTTTCCGTTTAAACTCACCGGAAACTGCAACCTGTTTTTCAGTAGGTGGAATCAAAATGATGTCTTCGTCTTTTAAACGGATGTTTTCAGTAACATCAGCATCGATTAAAAACTTATAGATATCAATGGTTTTAAAAATTTCATCATCTCTGATAATATTAATATTCCTGAAAGAACCAATTTCGTTTGGCCCCCCTGATAAATAGAGTGCATTAAATGCAGTAGCTGTAACCGGGAGTGTATATGTGCCGGGAGCAGTTACTTCGCCAACAATATTCACATTTATTGAGCGAAGCCGGCCCATGTTAATCTGCGCAAAGGTTTGAGGATTGTCGCTGCCCATGTCGGCGTATATTTCGGTAAGCCGTTGTTTTATTTTTGTTTCGGCATTTTCAAAAGTCATTCCGGCAATATAAATTGGCCCTACATCCGGGATTAATAGCTGGCCACTATTATTTACAGTTAGCTGATAGTTATTTTGTGAATTTCCCCAAATGTTGATAATAATTTGATCGCCAATTCCTATTTCATAGTTTTTTGGTGTTTGTATGTTTATGCTGGGTTCGAAGGTGAGATTTTCATTGTTGAATAATGAAGAGCCGAATAC
>JBNJGR010000205.1:0-4990 GCA_051747885.1 Bacteroidota bacterium
AAATGCACTGAACGACAATGAGCTCGTTCAACGGTTTATCGAAGGTGATCAAAATTCACTCGAAATTTTAATTCACCGCCATAAAAGCAGGGTTTATTCATATATCCTGCTGATTGTGAAGAATCAGGAACTGGCAGAAGATGTCTTCCAGGAGACCTTTATAAAAGTAATCCGTTCGTTGAAACGTGGAAAATACGTGGAGAACGGAAAATTTGTTTCCTGGGTGTTACGAATTGCACACAACCTGATAATCGATCATTTCAGAAGGGAAAAACTTCAGGGTACAGTTTCCAACGACAGCATGGAAGCTGATATTTTCAATTCACAAAAGTTTTCGGAAGATACTATCGAAGATCAGATTGTAACCAGTCAAATACTGAGCGAGGTTAAAGATCTGGTAAAAGAACTTCCGGAAGATCAGCAGCAGGTTATTTATATGCGGCATTATCAGGGATTGAGTTTTAAAGAGATTGCCGACCAGACCGGGGTGAGTATTAATACTGCATTGGGACGAATGCGCTATGCCCTTATTAATCTGCGAAAATTAATACGTGAAAAAAAGCTGAGTCTCACAAGGTTTTAACTTTTGTTAACACAATATTGGCGGCTGCAGGGCGTTCTAAAACAAATAATTATTTAGGATGCCTATGAAAAACAGTTCTACTTTTTTTTATGTTGTTAAAAGTTTTTTCAATAATTCTGATAACACAGAATTTTACGATGAAATGAATTTAACAGAGATGGAAAATACAGGGTTTGAACCCTCGGAAAATTCCATAAAAACGATTTTGGATTTTGCCCACGCCTACGATGTGGTGGAAACAGAAACCACCGGGCAAATTGAGATGAATTATAATTAAAAAAAGGCGCTGATTTCAGCGCCTTTTTTTTGTACTCCTACCTTTCTGTCATCAAAATTCAATTTATTAGCTTGATTTTTTTCTAAAAAACAATCCGGCTATTGCATTTAATTAATTTTTGATGTAATATTGTGATATCAATTTAATATCAATTTAATTAAATTCTAATGTCATGGAAAAAGATTATAAAGGGTTGTCAGGTTACCTGTTCGTTTTTATTGAACTGTTGCTTTTAGCATTCATTGTATTCGGTTTTATTTGGGGAATGGTTCTTCCTTCAATCATTTTAACTGTTTTGTTCTTCTTTATTGCACCGGGCTTTACGGTGGTCGATCCCAACCAGAGTTGTGTAATGGTTTTGTTTGGGGCTTACAAAGGGACAATTAAAGCCAATGGTTTCTATTGGGTGAATCCGTTTTTCGTGCGGAAGAAAATTTCGCTGCGTGCCCGCAATTTCGATAGCGACCCAATTAAAGTAAACGACAAACTTGGAAATCCGATTATGATAGGCGTGGTGCTGGTTTGGAAAGTGGAAAATACTTATAAAGCTGCTTTCGGTGTGGATGAGTACGAGCATTTTGTGGTAGTACAAAGTGAAGCTGCTTTGCGCAAATTGGCCGGCATGTATCCGTACGACAATTTTGAAGATGAAGATGCGGAACTTACTTTGCGCGAGAGCACCGAGGAGGTAAATGAAAGGCTGGAAGCTGAAATCAGGGAGCGACTTGAAATAGCAGGAATTTATGTTATCGAAGCCCGCATCAATTACATTGCTTACGCCCAGGAAATTGCCCAGGCAATGCTGAAACGCCAGCAGGCCACTGCAATAGTGGCAGCCCGTTTCAAAATTGTGGAAGGTGCAGTGAGCATGGTTGAAATGGCGCTGGATGAACTGAACAAGAAAGAAATCGTTGATTTTGACGAGGAGAAAAAGGCTACGATGGTCAGTAATTTGATGGTCGTTCTTTGTGGTGACAAGGATGTTTCGCCGATTGTAAATGCAGGATCACTTTATCAGTAGCAAACCGTAATATCAAGCCATTTTAAAAAGAACCGGGACGAATAAAAAGGAGGATTTAATGGCAAAGAAAAAAACATTTGTGTTACGTGTTGATCCGGAGATGATGAAAGCCGTTGAAAAATGGGCAGCCGATGATTTCAGGAGCATTAACGGGCAGTTGGAATGGATTATTCACAATGCGTTGAAAGATGCAAAACGCCTGAACAAAAAATCAAAAAAAGAGCCGGACCAGTAATTGTCAACACATTTAATATACGAATTAATCAAAAACAATTAACTATTTCAGCTATGAATACATTGAAGTACACTTGCCCCAAATGCGGCAATAAGAAAGCAGATGTCGATAAAATCCGGACCACCGGTGCCGGGTTTACCCGTTATTTCAATATTCAAAATCGTAGATTTACGGTGGTTTCATGCTCCCGGTGCGGGTACACTGAATTTTACAGGGAGGACAGAGCCGGCGGGGCCAGCAATGTGCTCGATTTTTTGACCAATTAGCACTTCGTCCAGTTTAAATAGATTTGTTTTAAATAAGAAGATTGACATATAACAACACAACTTTTTGAAGTTGTTGTTTGATTGTTTTAAAGTGAATGCTGTAAAGGGTTTACTGAGATATTTTTTGCGATTTAAAAATAGCCTGGCTTTTTCAGGATTGTTTCCATCTGTATTTTTTAACTTCTCTTAGCTTTTCCGGTTTTGATTTCTTTGGGTTCAATATTTATATTTGCTGCTTTTCTTGCAAAAAATGAGAAAGTATTTGTTCTCTTTTCAATATGAGAAAACGAAATCTTGTATAAATCAATCTAATATAAATGAAAGGTTATAAAATTATTGTTTTAGCCAAACAGGTACCCGATACCCGAAATGTTGGCAAAGATGCTATGAAAGCTGACGGGACAGTTAACCGGGCGGCATTACCGGCCATTTTTAATCCGGAAGATTTGAATGCGCTGGAACAGGCACTTCGGATTAAAGACCAGTTTCCCGGAACGACAGTACAAATTTTAACAATGGGCCCGGGCCGTGCTGCCGATATCATCCGCGAAGGATTATTCAGAGGCGCCGATGGTGGAATTTTGCTTACCGACAGGGCATTTGCCGGTTCCGATACACTGGCTACATCGTATGCAATTGGACAGGCACTAAAGAAAATTGGTAAAGTGGATATGATTATTGCCGGTCGCCAGGCTATCGATGGCGATACCGCCCAGGTTGGTCCGCAGGTGGCTGAAAAGCTGAAAATGCTCCAGGTGACTTATGTCGAGGAAGTGAAAGAGCTGAAAAAAGATACCATCGTTTTGAAACGTCGTCTCGACCGCGGAGTGGAAACCGTAAAATGCAAATTGCCGCTGGTAATGACTGTTAACAGCACAGCGCCAGAGTGCAGGGCAAGGAACGCCAAACTGCTGATGACTTTCAAACGGGCCAAAACCGTTACTGAATTGCAGAAAGAAAATGAGGATTACACTTCATTGTATAACGACCGACCGGAGCTGAATATTCCGGAATGGACCGTAAACGATATTGAAACCGATGCGTCACAGCTTGGATTGTCCGGGTCGCCTACAAAGGTGAAATCTATCGAGAATGTGGTGCTTCAGGCAAAAGATTCAAAAATCATTTCTTCTGCCGATGACGATATTGAAAATATGATGTTGGAACTTCTTGAAAGTCACACCATCGGTTAGTTTTATCCTTGAAAATATTGAACATGAATAACATATTTGTTTATTGCGAAATTGAAGATGGCCATGTTGCCGAAGTTAGCCTGGAACTGCTCACCAAGGGCAGAACGCTGGCAAACGAGCTGAAATGCAAACTGGAAGCCATCGCAATTGGTCACAAACTTGATGACATTGAAAAACAGGTAATGCCTTACGGCGTGGATACACTCTACCTGGCAGATGATAAACGGTTATTTCCGTATCAAACTTTACCGCACACCTCCATTGTTGTGAAATTGTTTGAAGAACAAAAGCCGCAAATTGCGTTTATGGGAGCTTCTTCCATCGGCCGGGATTTGGGGCCACGCGTTTCTTCCGCCCTGCATTCCGGTTTAACAGCCGATTGTACCAGCCTGGTAATTGGCGATCATTACGACAAAAAAGCCGATAAAAAATACGAAAACCTGTTGTACCAGATTCGTCCGGCTTTTGGCGGAAACATCATTGCCACCATCATCAATCCCGATTGCCGTCCGCAAATGGCAACTGTGCGCGAAGGGGTGATGAAAAAAGAGATTCTCGACCCAAAATACAAGGGAAAACTTGTCAATCTCGATGTATCGAAATATGTGGACGACGAAGATTTTGTTATTGAAATCATCGAGCGCCACATGGAAAAAAGCAAACTGAACATTAAAGGTTCGCCCATTATTGTTTCAGGTGGATACGGAGTTGGTTCCAAAGAAAATTTCAGGTTATTAAACGATTTGGCCGAAGTACTTGGCGGCGAAGTGGGAGCATCCCGTGCTGCGGTTGATGCAGGTTATGCAGAACACGAACGTCAGATTGGCCAGACCGGTTTAACCGTTCGCCCGAAACTCTACATTGCCTGTGGTATTTCAGGGCAGATTCAGCACCGTGCAGGAATGGAACAATCTGCCCAGATTATAGCCATTAATACCGATCCGGAAGCCCCGATTAATTCCATTGCCGATTATGTAATTACCGGCGACATTGCAGATATCATTCCCAAAATGATTAAGTATTACAAGAAGAATACGAAATAAATTCATAAAAAATGGCAAATTTTTATACCGATAATAAAGAGCTGAGATTTCATTTGAATCATCCGTTGATGAAAGAAATCGTCCGGCTGAAAGAACGCAATTTTTCATTTAAAGATGAATTTCAGTTTGCACCGATGGATTACGAAGATGCCATCGACAGTTACCACCGCGTGCTGGAAATTGTAGGCGAGGTATCCGGTGATATCATTGCGCCCAATGCCGAAAGCATAGACGCAGAAGGACCGCAGGTGGTTGACGGCCACGTGATTTATGCCCGCGGAACGGAGGAAAATATTAAAGCGCTGAACCAGGCCGGTTTAATGGGAATGTCGTTGCCGTACAAATACGAAGGACTGAATTTCCCGATTGTTC
>JBNJGR010000206.1:0-4970 GCA_051747885.1 Bacteroidota bacterium
CTTTCTCATAATTAGAATTTTAATGTGAATAATTTCTAAGTATAGAAAGAATCGGGTACTTTTGGAATAGCTACCCGCGAAGGCGGGTTTAGTTCAACAAACAGTTATTACAATCCATTTAACTGAATTATCAAAAAGTATTATCAAAAAATATGGACAAAAAGATAATAATGCCGGTCAATACATTTTCCCGATCCTTACGAAAAGCATGGACAAAGAAATGATTCAGCAAAAAGTAAAAAGATTTACCCGCTTTGTAAATCAACACATTAAAAATCTTGCTAAAGCAAATGATTTGCCGGAGGATATTTCAACTTATTGGGCAAGGCATAGTTTTGCCACATTATCTATACGCGGAGGTGCAAACATGGAATTTGTTCGTGAAGCTTTTGGCCATCAAAACATAACCACCACTCAAAACTATTTTGCCGGATTTACTGACGAAACCAAAAAAGATATTATTGAAAGTTTATTGAAAGAATAAATTATCACAAAATCGACATCTTTAAACTGCATATCAATTCAATTTGGTGATAGCTGCATATCATTTTATTCTCACGTGTATTAACATTACGAAAAATCATAAATAAAAATTTGCCTGCGCGCTAATAAATCGGGAAAAAACTTTGCTGGCGCGTGCTTATAAGACTAAAAAAAATCTTAAAAATTTTCACACGCTAATAGATATTGGAAAACCTTAATAGGAATATTTCTAATCAAAAAATGGGACGGGTACCCTGTTTTTTTTTAAAAGCCAATCGCTTAAAAATAACTGGAACTATTTTCGTAATTGATAATTCAATCCAACATAGTCGTTTTTTTACCCTCCCCCCTGCAATACAATCAAAGTGAATGTAACTTTACATTAGCTTCAACTGGACATTTATAAGTCCATGCCCAAATTCCAAATGCTTTTGATGTGGGATAACTTACACAGGCAAAACGATTGTTGATTTTAAGCCGAAAAACTTCGTAGTGGGTATTTATACCGTTTGAATGCACTTCGTAGCAAAAACCTTGTTTTGTCTTGCTCAGAAGGAAAAATTTGAACCCTTTTACCTCTCCCCGGCCATTAAATTGTTTTGGAAGCTCTTTAATTTTCATCTGAATAAGTTTGTTTTAAAATTCTAAACTGCTTTTTTGTATTCATTGTTTTTACTTTTTAACTGTTTTACATGAAATCTCGGCACTACATTGAAATAAGTGTTGAAAGTCTTATTAATAATCTCAATTGCTTTGTTCTGGTGAATGGATTCAACGATCACTGAATCATGTATCGTTAACGGCACAATTCCGGCATTTACAAGCTCTTTGGCTATACAATCAATGAAAATATAGCTCTCTGTTTTTTGAAGGAATACAGGCAAAGTTTTGTGGTCTTTGCTTTTTAAAATTTCCGTTGCTTCTGTTTCAAATGGAAAAACGGTTCTAAATTCCTGCTTATCTTTCCGGTAAGGAATTATTTTCTTATAATCGTTGTAAACAACATTTTGAGAAAACAATATCCCAAACATTTTTTCCTTAATGTCATCACGTGAATATTTACCTTTGAAATGTTTTGCAATAAATTCGTATAACCAACCTGAGTTAACACTTTCAGAAAACGTGTTTAAATTCACCAAATTTGATTTTTTTTGATTTTGGTGAATTTTTAAAACCTGCTTAACTGCCTTAATTCCAAATTCTTTAACAATATCAAAATTTAAAAATTGGTGACATAATAAGGTATTGTTATTTGTGTATTGTGTTTTTGTAATGATATGTTGCAATAATTGATTTAAGAAAAATGGCTGTGAATTTTTCAGGTCAATACTTACAAAATCTCCGATTAAAAAATTTCGAAGTTCTCTTTTTAGATTGGTCAGGTTAGTATTTAGCCTGCCATTGGTTTTACTTCGCTTAAAATAAAGCAGTCGTTTGTCCTCAAATGGAAATACTTGCATCGCATAAATTAACTGTGTTCGCTTGCAGGATAATGCGGAAATGTATCCCATTGCTCGGTTTAAATCAAATTGCACGTTCACAAAATATTCCTTCATTACCTTTAAATGATAGTCCAGTCTGTTGTAGTGTGCTTTGCGTGTGCGCTGCCTTTTATGGATTCTTTCAAACAATTTTGTTTGCGGTGAAACTTCTATCTTATTGAGATTTAAGGCAAATTTCGGATTCAACTTATAGAACAATTTCTTTTTTCCTGGCTTTGCATCATTGTCAGATATAATAAATTCACCAAACTTTAAATATTTAATATAATTATCTGCATTTCTGTCGATTACAGTCTTTAAATATTTTTTATTTATGGTACTAAAACCATTGGATTCTTTTTTTGCATAAATCTGTTTGTTCAACATGTAATGTATTATGAAATAAAAATCTATCATTTCATATCGGAAAGTTGGAGGTTGCACTAAAATGCAACGCTCCAAACTTTTTTTAATATCAGTTGGTACAAACAAACTGTATGGTTTGTGTACTTTCATTTTCAAAAATTGAATGATAATTGCGGATTCTCCGGGACTAAAGCAGGGTTAGCCGTCCATTCGGTTGCAATATGGTTTGTAATTCTGCATTTTCGTTCCCTTATAGGAAATATTCGATTTTGCTGCCTAAGTGTTGCAACATACCGGCAAACATTTTCCCTCATTATTCCTGTTGTAACATCCACTTCTTTCATGGTTTGAGGATATTGAAAAAAGGATTTATAGACTATTCGTAGTTGATCCTGAAATTTTGTATCTTTGTCAATATATCTTTTATGCTGGCCGTAGCCGTTGGGCGCGGCTTTTTTCTTTCCGTTCATCGTTGCGCCCTCCTTCCTTTAGACACTAAAAAATTTTCAGCTTCTTGCTCAATCTCTGGTTTGGATTTCACTTTTGATTCTTGTAACCAAAGGTCTATATCACTCTTCAAAAAATACCATTTCTTGCTTTTTTTGTGTCCGGGCAATTCCCGGTTAGCAAGTGGTGATTTCGGTCTGACCATGCCAGCCTTTTCGGTTGAAACGGTGCCACTTTGAAAGATGCACAATTATACAAAAAAATTAGTTTTCATTTTTTAAAATACCTTTTCTCATCGATTCTCCTTTCAGGTCAATCCGGTGCGAAGAGTTGACAATCCGGTCCAGGATTGCGTCCGCAATTGTTCCTTCCCCGATGATGTCGTACCAAACTGAAACCGGAATCTGCGATACGATGATTGTGGAGGCCTGGCTATACCTGTCGTCAATAATATCCATCAGTGTTTCCCGGCAGTGGTTATCCAGCGGGTGAAGCCCGAAGTCGTCGAAAATCAGCAAATTTGTTTTTTGCAACTTCTTTAACTCTTTGAGGTAAGTACCATCTGTTTTTGAGAGCTTTAACCGTGTAAACAAACGGGCAGTGGTTGAATAAAACACCTTTAGCCCGTTAAAACAAGCCTGGTGCCCCAATGCCTGTGCCAGGTAGCTTTTCCCCACACCTGAAGCACCGGTAACAATAATATTTTCTTTGCGCCGGATAAAATCGAGGGTTGCAAGGCGTGAAAACATGTTTTTGTCCAGGTTGCGGGCAGGTGAAAAATCCACCTCCTCCACACTTGCCTTTTGCCGGAAAGCAGCCTGTTTTACAAGCCTTTCGGTTTTTTGGTTTTGCCTGCTTTCCCATTCGTGGTCGGTCAGCAGAGCCAGGTACTCATCGGGGGTACAACTTTCGGTTGTGTTGTTTTTCACATGCTGCAGGTGCAGCTCGGCCATTGCGCCAATGCGCATCTGCCTTAGTTTTTCAACTGTCTGATTGTTGTTCATAAAAATCATTTTAAAATGTTAGTTATAAGCTCCGGGGCCACGTATATTATCGTGCTCCGGGATATGTGATGTGTTTTCCTCTTCAGTAGTTATGGGTTCTTTATCCAGGTTATTTTTGAGGATATTGCTGATGCGTTTATAGGAACTGGTACCTGCATGTAAAGCCCTCTGACAGGCATCGTCCAGCCGGCTGGAGCCATACGCCTTGTGGAGTTGAATGATTCCCATTGCCCGTTTGTAGGCGGTTTCCGGGTAATCACATTCTTCAAGAACGTTACTGACAATTGCCAGTACATTTTCTCCGTGCCTGGATGCCTTGTCTTTAAAATAGTCCGGACTCCAGTCAGAATAAGCTTTGTGGGTGCTGCTCAAATGGTCTTTATTGGTATTGTAGCTCCCTGTTGCCGGGTTACGTTTGTGCAGGGCAATACGCTGCCGGTTGTAATACACCTCTATCATGGATTTGGTATAGTGGATAAGCGTGTGCTGCCCGATATACCTGTACGGGACACTGTAATAGCTTTTATCAGGAGAAAAATAAACATACCCGATTTTTTGCACTTTTGCCCTGCGGTAATCTTTAAGTTGATAGGTTGTTTGGGGAAGTGGCTTTAAATAGCCGCGTTCTACCGACTGGAAAAGCTCCCTGCGACTTGCTTGTCTGCGCTGAAACAACAAATTGTTATATCCTTCCAGCAGTTTTTTTATTTCTCGGTTTAAATCGGCAAGGGAGAAAAAGTCCATATTCCGCATGGGATAATAAATGCGCTGATAGGCAAGGTGAACGGCGTTTTCTACCAGGGCCTTGTCCTGTGGAGAGTAGCTGCGCGTGGGATTGATGGCACATCCGTAATGACGGGCAAAGTCTTTGAACGTGCGGTTGATATCCGGTTCGTATTTGCTTGCCCTGGTTACTGCCGACTTTAAATTGTCGGAAACAATGGCCTTGGGTACACCGCCGAAAAAGGAGAGTGCACTGGACATACAGGTTACCAAATCTTCGCGTTTCTGGCTCATGCAGGCTTCCACGTAAGTGTACTGACTGTTGGGGAGGATGGCTATAAAAACTTCAACCGGAACCTGTTCCCCAGTCTCTTTGTCAGTGATATGAAGTTTTTTACCCGCAAAATCAATATAAACCTCTTTCCCTGCTTCGTGGTCCAGCTTCATCGACCCTTCGGCCTTGCTG
>JBNJGR010000207.1:0-4957 GCA_051747885.1 Bacteroidota bacterium
ACCTTTTGCAAGCATAGCCAGCCCGATACCGATAAAGCCCAAAATGAAATGAGCGGCTTTTCTTTTTTCAAGATAAGCAATCAGTTGCCACAATGCCAGCGTAACACCGGCCTGCAATATAATGTCGGTATGAATATCGAGCAGGTAGAGAAAAAACATTTGCGAAGTTCCGGCAATCAGTGCGGCTGTTAATCCAGCCTCATGTGAAAACAAAATTCGTCCAAGTTTGTAAATGAACCACAAACTGCTAAGGGCAAAAAGAACCGGGAAAAGTTTAAATGCAAAATTGTAATTGCCAAACAATTCGATTCCCAGACCCGCCAGCCAAAAAAGCAAATGCGGTTTCTGGTCGTAGGGCTCGCCATTTATTTTCAGGTTCAGCCAGTCGCCCGATTCCACCATTTGCCGTGAAATGGCAGCATGCAATCCTGAATCGCCGGTTAAATCAATAAACAAACCAAAAATCCAGGCCACTCCAATCATCAGGAAGGCAATACCCCATAATACGTATTTTGTTCGAATTTTCAATTTAAATTCGTTCAGTTTATTTCAAGACAAAATAAAGGAATTAACCTGAAAAATAAATAATTAATTTGCTAACAATATTTTGGACTGTAACGAAAATGATTTTTAAAAATTAACTTCTGCTTTCGGTTTGTATTCTTGCGGAATTAATTTAATTTTTGCGGCTGAAATTGATATGAAATGGCAAAATCGCTGGTGAATACCAATGCCAAGTTTGGTGCGATGCCCGTATTTTTAACGGCATTATCCACTATTCTGGGAGCAATCTTGTTTCTGCGTTTTGGCTGGGCTGTTGGGCAAGTCGGTTTTCTGGGAGTTATCGGAATTATCATACTCGGGCATGTGGTAACCATTCCCACTGCTTTTGCCGTTGCCGAAATTGCCACCAATCAGCGGGTGCAGGGTGGCGGCGCCTATTTTATCATCAGCCGCTCGTTTGGGCTGAACATTGGTGGTGCCATTGGCATCGCACTGTATCTTTCGCAGGCCATTAGCGTGGCATTTTACATTATCGCTTTTGGCGAAGCTTTTGAACCGCTTTTCAACTGGCTAAACGAACAATACGGTTTCTACATTGCCGATCGCCGCTGGGTTTCAATACCCACAATGGTTTTGCTTTCAATACTCATTTTAACCAAAGGTGCCAACCTGGGCATGAAAGCCCTGTATGTAGTTGTGGTTATTTTAGCATCTGCCATCCTGTTTTTCTTTTTGGGCGATTCAGCGCTCAAACCTGCTGAAATTGATTTGCATGCACGGGTAGCCGAACACGAAAATTTCTTTTATGTATTTACCATTATTTTTCCGGCTTTTACTGGTTTGGCTGCAGGCCTGGGGTTATCGGGCGATTTAAAAGACCCGAAAAAATCCATCCCAAAAGGCACGCTATGGGCCACTTTTGTGGGAATGGTGGTGTATATTGCCGTTGCCTGGAAATTTACCATTTCTGCATCGCCCGAAGAGTTGGTTGGGGATCAGCTTATAATGCGGCAAATTGCCATATGGGGCCCCATTGTTCCGGCCGGCCTGGCAGCTGCTTCGCTTAGTTCGGCACTGGGCTCCATTATTGTGGCTCCCCGCACTTTGCAGGCCATTGGATTCGACGACATATTCCCCCAAAAAACACTTAACAGCTGGTTTGCCAGAGGCAAAAAGCACGATAACGAACCGGTTAATGCTTCAACGATTACAGTGATTATTGCATTCATTTTTGTTGTGATTGGCGATGTAAACTTCGTGGCTCAAATCATCTCCATGTTTTTCATGGTTACCTATGGCGCCATTTGCCTGGTTTCGTTTTTGGAACATTTTGCAGCCGATCCGGCATACCGTCCCACATTCCGCTCCAATTGGAAAATATCGGTTGTTGGCGCCATTTTTTCGTTTTGGCTCATGTTTAAAATGAATGCGCCGTATGCTGCCATTTCGCTCCTGATAATGGGATTGATATATTACAGCGTGATGCGTAACAACAAAGAAAACCAGGGGCTTAACAAACTTTTCAGGGGTGTTATTTTCCAATTGAGCAGACAATTACAAATTATTTTGCAGCGTGCCGACAGTTCAGATAAACAAAACAGCTGGCGGCCTTTTGGCGTTTGTATATCGCACGACACGTTTAAACGCCGCTCGGCATTCGATGTAATGCGATGGCTTTCCTATAAATATGGATTTGGCACCTACATTCATTTTATTAAAGGTTTTTTAAATGCTGAAACCACAAAAGAATCGAAAGAAGCACTCAACCGCCTCATTCATCTCTCGCAAAGCAGCAAAAACAGGGTGTACCTCGATACGATAATTTCCCCCTCCTACACCTCGGCCATTGCTCAGGTGGTGCAGCTTTCGGGTATTTCCGGAAAAGGGAATAACCTCATTTTGTTCGAATTTTCGAGAACAAATCCTGAAAACCTCAAAGAAATAACCGCCAACTACCGTTTGGTTGAATCCTCAGGATTTGACATTTGCATCCTCAACACTTCTTATAAAAGTTTCGGCGATAAAAAAGAAATTCATATCTGGATACGGCCGGACGATTACCGCAATGCCAACCTGATGATTTTGCTGGGATATATCATTTTGGGTCATCCCGACTGGAAAAAAGGAAAAATCAAAATATTTACCCTCTACCCCAAAGAATCGATGGAAGAAAAAAGGAAACAACTGCTTAGCCTCATCAAAGCCGGCCGCCTGCCCATCAGCCCGTCCAATATTTCAATGGTTTCGTTCGAAGAGGGACATCGGAAAAATGTGATTTCAAAATACTCTGCAGATGCCGATTTTACCCTCATTGGTTTTACTTCCGAAATGCTGGTCAATCCCGAAGACCTGTCGGAAGGCTACGAAAACCTGGGTAACATACTGTTTGTGGGCGCCAACCGGGCCAAGGCAATAAACTGATTTCAGAAAGCGTTCAGGAAATTAACCGGATTTAATTGATGGAGAAATTTTAATTTCATTAATTTTGAATCTAAATATTTAAATGATATGCCAACAATTTCAATGTTTTTTGGCCTGATAATCAGAATGTATTATGCACCAAAAGAACATAATCCTCCACATATTCATGTATATTATCAGGATAGCAAAGCATCAGTGGATATAACAAGCGGAGAACTCATTAGCGGAGAAATTCCCGGCAGGAAAATGAAACTTGTACAGGCATGGGTAGAAATACATAAGGAAGAGCTGCTTGCTGATTGGCAACTTTGCCAAAATGGTGAAAAACCTTTTAAAATTGATCCTTTAAGATAATGAGAATGAAAATTGAATTAACAGACGTAAAACCGTCAGAAAACTATACACTACTTCTTACCTTTAGTAATGGAGAAGTACGCAGATTTGATATGAAACCCTATCTCGGTCTTGAAATGTTCAGCGAACTGAAAAATTTAAAAATTTTTAATTCGGTCAGGAAAAGTTTTGACACTATCCAGTGGAATAACGAGGCTGATATAGATCCGGATATTTTATATAATGAGAGTAAAATAATTGACTCAAATTCAGTATTATCATGACAAGAACAGCCATATTTCCCGGGTCATTCGATCCATTTACAATCGGTCACGAATCCATAGTCAGGCGGGCGCTGCCAATATTCGACAAAATCATAATAATGATTGGCTTTAACGCCAATAAAAAATCGTTTTTTTCGCTGAAAAAAAGATTGAAATGGATAAACCAGGTTTTTGAAAATCAGAATAATATTGAAGTACGTGTTCACGAAGGGCTCACCGTTGATTTTTGCAAGGAAGTGGGAGCAAAATACATTTTACGCGGACTGCGAACCTCGTCCGATTTTGAGTATGAACGCGCCATTGCACAAGTAAACAAAAAGATGCATCCCGAAATTGAAACCGTTTTCCTGCTTACCTTACCGGAACATACGCCGGTAAACGCCACTATCATCCGCGATATCGTTTTTCACGGCGGAGATGCCAGCATGTTTCTTCCTGCAGGTCTCGACCCAAAAGAATTTGTAACCAATAATGATTAACAACTCTCCAAAATTTAAAACGCCGTTTCTGCTTTTGCTGCTTTTGCTGTTTTACGCTCCCGTTATGGCAACAATAATAAAAGGACAAAATGAAGCTTACGCCGGCCGTGAGCTAAAATTTTTTCGTTATTCTGATGCGATAACCCGGGAAAAAATTCCTGCATTTTCAATAAAAGTTGATTCTGACGGGAAATTCAGTAAAGAGATTGAGGTGTCGAAAACGACTTTTCTTTACGCTGAATTTGGGATTTACCGTGGCCAGTTGTTCCTGGAAGCCGGAAAAGAGATTACTCTTCGGCTGCCCCCGTTGCGCGAAAAATCGTTTGCCGATCAGAAAAATCCATTCTTTAAACCGGTAGAATTCTGGTTTGTTACCGAACAGGGCAATCAATTGAACGATAAAATTTCTGCTTTCGACCAGAAGCTGAACCAGCTGACCGACCAATATTTCAATCGCCTCTACTTCCGGCAGTCGGAACAAATTTTCGACACCCTGAAAATGGAAATTAACCGGCAATTTGGTTCTGCTAAAGAGCCAACATTTTTAATGCACAAAAAGCTATCGCTAAAATCGGTTGAAACCGAGGCATTCAGATTGGGCGCACGGGAAGTTTCCGCGGTGTTGTCTGATGTCGAACCTGATTTCTGGACCCATCCGGCATTCATCGATCTTTTTGAAAAAGCCTATTCACACAAACTCAGTTTTGAAGCGAAAACAACCGGGAATGATGAGATTGTCAGAGCTGTGGCAGCAGCAAACACAAGCTTTTTAGCTGAATTTCTGAAAAAAAACTACCAGCTTTCGACCCCAGTGCTTGAGCTGGCATTGCTTAAAATGCTGCACGACGGCTATTATTCAGGCGATTTTTCGCAGGAATCAATTATAAAAATCACTGGCTCCGATTATTTTCAAAAAAACAGGCATGAACAAATTTC
>JBNJGR010000208.1:0-4956 GCA_051747885.1 Bacteroidota bacterium
ACTCGAAAGTGAAAATTATCCGGTAATCCTTTCCCGGAAAATCATCAGAAATATTTAAACAATGAAGAAACTAACACAATTTTCTGTCAATTACCCGGTAACCATACTGATGATTGTCCTGGGAGTCGTTCTCCTCGGGTACATTTCGTATGACAAACTTGGTGTTGACCTTTTTCCCGATTTAAATTCACCGCGCATTTTCGTGGAAATCCAATCGGGCGAACGTCCGCCCGAGGAGATGGAAAAACAGTTTGTTGAAGACATTGAAGCGCTGGCTATCCGCCAGTCGGATGTACTCCAGGTATCTTCCATTTCGAAAGTGGGAGCGGCTCAGATAACTGTGGAATACGCGTGGAATAAAGATATGGACGAGGCCTTCCTCGACCTGCAAAAAGCATTGAACACCCTCACCCAAAATGCGGATATCGACGATCTGAAAATCACTCAGCACGATCCCAATACCGCACCGGTAATGCTCATTGGTGTAAAACACAATGAAATTACCGACATGAACGAAATCAGAAAAGTTGCCGAAAATTACATCCGCAACGAACTGGTCAGGCTCGAAGGTGTTGCCGATGTGAAACTGTCAGGTCAGGAAGAAAGTGAAGTTATTATTAAAACCGACCACTATCGCCTTGAATCGCAAGGCCTTTCGCTCGACGATCTCAGTACCCGGATTCAAAATTTTAACCGCAATGTGTCGGGTGGAAGGATTAGTGAAATGGGCCTTCAGTACATTGTGAAAGGTGTTAGCCTGTTAAGCTCGGTTGAAGATTTTGAAAACCTGATTGTAGGTTACAAAGCCGTACGGGCCGAAACCGAAGGGCAAACGCGTGTGGAAATGGCACCTGTTTACCTTAGGGATGTGGCTACTGTAGAAATTGGAAATAAAGAACCGGTCAACATCGTGCATATTAACGGCGAACGTTGTGTGGGGCTTTCAATCTACAAAGAAACCAAATACAACACCGTAAACGCTGTAAATCAAATTAATGATGCTCTTGTTAATATTAAAAGGGCGCTTCCCGGTTACTCAGTGGAACTGGTCAGCAACCAGGGCACATTTATCAGCAATGCCATTGGCGAAGTGCAAAACACCGCGCTGCTGGGTATTTTGCTGGCTGTGTTTATTCTTTTCCTTTTCCTCCGCAGAATAGGGACTACATTCATAGTTAGTATCGCCATCCCCATTTCCATTATTGCCACTTTCAACCTCATGTATTTTAACAGCCTCACCATAAATATTATGACATTGGGAGGTTTGGCCCTGGGCGCCGGCATGCTGGTTGACAATGCCATTGTGGTACTCGAAAATATTTTCAGAAACCATGAAAACGGACTGAGTGCGAAAGATGCCTCCGTTACAGGAACAGCAGAAGTTGGTGGCGCCATTACCGCTTCTACGCTAACTACAATTATCGTTTTTCTGCCCATTGTCTACCTGCATGGCGCATCGGGCGAGCTGTTCAAAGACCAGGCATGGACAGTGGCTTTTTCGTTAATCTCATCGCTGTTTGTAGCCATTTTTGTAATTCCAACACTTTACCACCGCATCTATAAAAACAAAAAATCGCCGGTGAAAAAACGCTCTGTAAAAGTTGGCGGTTACGGCAGATTTCTTGAAAAAATTCTCAGGATAAAATGGATTGTAGTGATTTTGGCCGCCGTACTTGTTGCAGGTTCGTTTATGCTGGTGCCCGGAATTGGTACTGAATTCATGCCCAAAACCGAAACAAGGGAATTTACTATTGACCTGAAATTACAGGAAGGCACAGAATTGCAACGCACGGAATCAACCGTACAAAATATTGAAACCATTCTCACCGATTACCTGGGCGACAACCTCGATAAAATCTATTCCCATTCCGGGCCATCAACCGGTTTTGGCGATGCAAGCTCAGTTTTCGAGGGAGAAAACACCGCCGAAATAAAAGTTATTCTAAAAGAAGAATCAACCATATCAGTTGAAAGTGCCATTGCTTCCATCGATAATCTCACCAGCAACATTAACGGGCTTGAAGTTACTTTCACCCAGGAACAAAGTGCCCTGAAATCGATTCTGGGCACTGATGAAGCACCGGTTGTTGTTGAGGTGCGCGGTGAAGATCTTGACGAGATTGAAACCATCATGAGCCAGGTGAAAGGCCGGATGACAGGAATTGACGGTTTGTTCAATGTAAAATCGTCGGTTGAAGGCGGAGCGCCCGAGGTGGAAGTTTTTGTTGACAGGGTGCGTGCAGGCATGTACAACATCGACATCAACTCGGTAATTACCCAAATCCAGGATCAGCTGGAAGGGAAAAACGCCGGCCAGCTGGAGAAAGACGGCGAGATGCGCGATATCACCATAAAGGTTCCTGAAAAAGGACTGAATGCAATAGGGAACATGAAAATTACGGCCAATAACCAGGAATTCAGGTTAAACGAAATTGCCGAAATCTCCTACGGAACATCGCCCAAAGAAATTTACCGGAAAAACCAGAACCGCACGGGAAGAGTTACTGCCCAAATGGAAAAAGGACTTGCCCTCGACCACGTGGCAAGTACCATCAGGCAGGAAACAGCTGAAATTGATTTACCGGCGAATTACCGGATAATGGTTACCGGCGAAGAAGAAAAAAGACAGGAGTCGATGGAAAGCCTGAGTTTCGCACTGTTGCTTTCTATAGTATTGGTTTACATGGTAATGGCCTCGCAATTCGAGTCGCTCATCCATCCGTTTACCATTTTACTCACTATTCCGCTGGCAGTGGTGGGCAGTATTCTCATCTTTTTTGCCCTGAACAAAACGCTGAATATCATGGCACTCATCGGGTTAATTATGCTTGCCGGTATCGCGGTAAACAACTCCATCATTTTGGTGGACCGTATTAACCAGCTCATCCGCGAAGGGCTCGACAGGAAATCGGCAATTTTACAGGCCGGACAACAACGTATCCGCCCCATTTTTATGACCAGTATTACAACAATACTTGCTTTACTGCCTTTAACATTCGGTTTTGGTGAAAGTGCTTCACTGCGGTCGCCCATGGCGCTGGCAGTTATTGGCGGGTTGGTTACTTCAACACTTTTAACGTTGGTTGTAATTCCCTGTGTGTACGATATTTTAGACAGGACAAAAGGATTATTTACGGCAAAAAACAAACAATAGCAGAAGACAGATAACGCAGTTCAAACTGATTATCAGAAATTAATATGAAACGAGCATATAAAATAATTACACCCAAGGTAATGATAAAATACATGCGAGTTCCATACTATACCTTTAAAAATATACAACTGAAATAGTATGAAATTCATCATAAACAGAAAAATACTCATCAGCATGTTGTTTATCGGACTTACCCTGTTGGGGTATGTTTCCTATAAACAACTGCCGGTAGAGTTGATGCCCAATGCCGAGCTCCCCATGCTTTATGTCCAGGTTAACTCGCGTATCGAAGTCGATCCGGCCTACATGGAAAACCAGGCTGTAATCCCGATTGAAGGGGCAATCAGCACTATGGAAGGAGTTGAAAGCATTGAGTCGAACCTGGATAACCGTTCGGCCTCCATTCAGGTTAACTTTAAGCAGAATGTCAACTTTCAGTATGCATTTCTGAAACTTCAGGAAAGGATTGACCAGGCCACCGACGAACTTGACGAGAACTTTAATGTAACCGTTAACCGGGTTGATATACAGCAAATCAGCAACCAGTTTATGGAGTTGCAGATTCGTGGCAGCGGGGGAACTGACAGAATTAGAAATATTGTTGACCAGGATCTGGCCGCCGAGTTCGAAAATATTGACGGAATTGCAACTGTAACTGTTTTTGGCGGGAAGGAACGTTCCATTGAAGTAACCTACGACAAAAATGCCATCGAGGCCTATGGAATTACCCCGTCGCAAATTCAAAATGCCATCACGCAAAACTCAACCAGCCGCGCTTTTACAGGTTATCTGCACGAAAATCAAAAGCAATACTTTGTACACGTAACAGCCGAGTACGACCAGGTTACCGACATTGAAAACATTGTGCTGGCCGAAGGTCCCATTCTTTTAAAAGATGTTGCCGATGTTTTCTTTGGGGTAAAAGAAGAAGAATCCATCAGTCGCGTAAACGGACTGGATGCCGTATCGATGATGCTGGTGAGCGATTCGCAGGCCAACCTCATCGATTTATCGCACAAAGTACAGGAGCGCATTGCAGAGCTTAACGAAGAACTGGCAGCCAAAGATGTTGAAATTGTGGTGCAGACCAACACGGCCGAAACCATGGAGAAAAACATCGACCAGATTATCAACCTGGCGCTGATAGGAGGCCTGCTTGCCATTTTCGTACTCTGGATTTTCCTGAAAAACCTGCGCATAGTTTCTGTAATTGCAATGGCCATTCCGGTTTCCGTGTTCACGGCATTTAACCTGTTCTATGCCTTCAACATCTCCATCAACAGCTTAACCCTCGTAGGATTGGTGCTGGCCATCGGGATGCTCCTCGATAACAGTGTGGTTGTGCTCGAAAATATTTACCGCCTTTCGGGGCGGCGCTTCAGTCCCGACCAGGCAGTTGTTCAGGGAACAAAAGAAGTTTGGCGTTCCATTATTGCAGCCACATTAACCACCATCACTGTTTTTCTGCCGTTCCTGTTTTCAACAGAATACATGATAAAACTGCTCGGTAACCATGTTGGAGTATCCATCATTTCAACCCTCACCGTATCGCTGTTTGTGGCACTGCTGCTCATTCCTATGGCAGCCCATCTTTTACTGAAAAGAAAATCGTCGCACAATATTTTTTATGAAAAAGTAACCACCAATAACCGCACAATTCAGGTTTACATCCTGCTGCTGAAATCGGCCATGCGATCGCCTGCCGCAACGGTTATCGGGGCCATCATTATCTTTTTCATAACCATATTTATTGTTTTGGCAGTTAGCGTAAACAACCTCGAAGAAGTTGAAGAAACAAGATT
>JBNJGR010000209.1:0-4948 GCA_051747885.1 Bacteroidota bacterium
TTGTGGATTATTGCGCTGGTGTGGGTTAAACTTCCGGTTTTAATGGTTACCATCGGAGGGATTATCACTTTTTTCATGTTACTGATAATTGTATATGCCGGATTGCATTTCAGGTACCGCCAAAAACAATTTGGCCTTGAATCATCAAAATTTTACGATGTGGCCCTTGGGGTGAGTTGCATTGCAATATTTCTTGTGGGCCTGTATGGCGCTGTTTCTCTGATATAATTTTAAAAAAATGATTGTACAACAGCAAAATAATTTTTGGTGCCAGAAAATATATCTCTATTTTCGTGTTCGTACACGGAAAACATTTTTCACTTGATTTTAAATCTAATAAAAACAATATTATGCAATTGGGAAAATACAGTTTCGGGGTTGGCGACCGCTTTAACCATGAAGGCCAGGCTCAGCTGAAGGCGCTGATAAAAGCCAATAAAAACGGGGTGGATGTAACACCTGTCTGGAATAAATCAAATCGCGAGCACAACATTGTTCATTCCGAACCGGAAGGTACACGCATAGAAGCAGATGATGCCGTGAAAATACTGGGATGGCAAAAACCGTATTTTGTAGATGCAGATCACATTAATTTGTCGAATGTGGACCGGTTTATTCTTCATGCCAATTTTTTTACCCTCGATGTGGCTGTGTATATTGGGAATGAACCGGAGGCTGCCGATGTTGAAGCATTTAAAAAGTCGTGTGAAAATCTGGAAGACGAAGTTGATGTTCCAGGTATTGCAGAACCAATTAAAATTACTGACAAATTGCTGGATTCAGTTGCTGCAAAGTTTCTTGCTGCCATTAAAGAAGCCGGAAAAATTTACCGGCACATCGAAGGGACCAAAGGAAAAGGTAAATTCATTACCGAAGTTTCAATGGATGAGGTGGAGTCGCCACAAACTCCGCTGGAACTGTTTTTTATCCTTAAAATGATAGCCGATGAAAATATTCCGGCGAAAACCATTGCTCCCAAATTTACAGGGCGATTCAACAAAGGAGTTGACTATGTGGGGGATTTGGATCAGTTTGCCAAAGAATTTGAAGAAGATGTTTTGGTAATCGATTACGCTGTGAAAGAATTTGGTCTTCCCAATGATTTGAAACTGAGCATTCATTCCGGTTCCGATAAATTTTCCATCTATCCGGTAATGGCAGAAATTATTAAAAAGCATGATAAAGGATTGCATGTAAAAACTGCCGGAACAACCTGGCTCGAAGAGGTGATTGGATTAGCCATTTCGGGCGGAGAAGGACTGGCAGCAGCTAAAAAAATATACACAAATGCATTAGTACGTAAAGTTGAATTATGCGGACCTTATGCCGATGTGATTGATATTAACGATAATGAATTGCCAACAGCAACTGAGGTAAACGGCTGGATCGGTGAAAAATTCGCCAATACGCTGCGTCACATTCCCGGTCATCCCGAATATAACCCCAATTTCAGGCAACTGATTCATGTAGGTTACAAAGTGGCTGCTGAAATGGGAGATGGTTTTACCGATCTTCTGAAGAAAAATGCCGAAATTATTGGTGAATGCGTTGAAGAAAATATTTATGAACGTCACCTGAAAAGATTATTCGACCTTTAAAAACAATAAGCGATGAAAAAATTTATGGATGAAAACTTTCTGCTGCAAACGGAAACGGCGCAGAATTTATATCACAACCATGCGGCAAAAATGCCTGTTTTCGATTACCACTGTCACATTTCACCCAAAGAAATTGCAGAGGACAGGCAATTTGAAAACCTGACACAAATCTGGTTGTACGGCGACCATTACAAGTGGCGGGCCATGCGCACCAACGGCGTGGACGAACAATTTTGTACTGGCGGTGCATCCGATTGGGAGAAGTTTGAAAAATGGGCTGAAACTGTTCCTTATACATTGCGGAACCCGCTTTACCACTGGACGCATCTCGAGCTGAAAAAGTTCTTCGGAATTGAAAAATTGTTAAGTCCGGAAACTGTAAAAGAAATTTGGGACGAGTGCAATACCAAATTGCAAACACCCGAATATTCAGTGCGGAATATTATCCGGATGGCGAATGTGCATACCATTTGTACTACTGATGATCCGGTTGATTCGCTGGAATATCACCGGCAGATTAAAGCCAGTAGTTTCGAAGTAAATGTGCTTCCTGCCTGGCGACCCGATAAAGCGATGGCTGTTGAAAACCCCGAAGCCTACAATAAATACATTGATAAGTTGGAAAAGGTTTCCGGGACAGAAATTAATACTTTTGAAAATTTGATGGATGCCCTGGACAGCCGTCATCAGTTTTTTCATGAAAACGGATGTCGTTTGTCAGATCATGGATTGGAAACTGCCCATGCGGAAGATTACACTGAGCGCGAAATTATTGATATTTTCAGCAAAGTGCGCTACGGTGCCGATTTAACAGAAACCGAAATTCTCAAGTTTAAATCGTGCATGTTGTATGAACTTGGAATCATGGATCATTCGCGAGGCTGGACACAGCAATTTCACATTGGTGCATTGCGCAACAACAACACACGGCTTTTCAATAAACTCGGGCCCGACACCGGATTCGATTCCATTGGCGACTTTGAAATTGCCCGGCCGCTTTCCAAGTTGCTCGACCGTCTGGATCAGAACGATCAGTTATCGAAAACCATTATTTATAACCTGAATCCACGCGACAATGAGCTAATTGCCACCATGATTGGAAACTTTCAGGACGGCTCGGTTCCCGGGAAAATGCAGTTTGGCTCGGGCTGGTGGTTTCTCGACCAGAAAGACGGTATGGAAAAACAGATAAATGCACTTTCAAACCTTGGCTTGTTGAGCAGATTTGTAGGAATGTTAACCGATTCGCGCAGTTTTCTTTCGTACACGCGCCACGAATATTTCCGGCGCACGCTGTGTAATTTAATCGGAAACGATGTAGAAAACGGCGAATTACCAAACGACATGAAAATGCTGGGCCAAATGGTGGAAGACATCTGTTTTAACAATGCCCGCAACTATTTTAATTTTGAATAAAAGGTTCCGATTTGGTTCCTTTTCTTTTCAGTTTTTTAAAAGAATGAGTATTTTGCAATCGATTGCAAACATCAAATTTTATGAAGAATAAAGTTGTCACTTTCGGAGAAATTATGTTGCGGCTGGCAACACCGGGCCACCTTCGTTTTTCGCAGGCTGCGGAGCTTACAGCCACTTTTGGCGGCGGAGAGGCCAACGTGGCCGTTTCGCTGGCCAATTACGGAATACCGGTCGATTTTGTTACCCGGCTGCCCGAAAACGACATTGGCCGCGCATGCATGATGGATTTACGCAAACATGGTGTAGGAACATCCAACATTGTTTGGGGCGGCGAGCGTCTCGGAATCTATTTTTTGGAAACCGGAGCAGTGAGCCGCGGGAGTAAAGTAGTTTACGACCGCGCGCACTCGGCAGTTTCGGAAATTGAACCCGGAGTGATTGACTGGAACAAAGTTTTTGAAGGAGCCAACTGGTTTCACTGGACGGGAATAACACCGGCTATTTCGCAGGGAGCAGCCGATGTTTGTCTGGAAGCCATCAAAAAAGCCAACGAAAAAGGAATTACCGTTTCGTGCGATTTAAACTACCGGAAAAAACTCTGGAAATACGGCAAATCAGCAGGAAAAGTTATGCCCGAACTGGTTGCCGGAACTGATATAATTCTCGGAAATGAGGAAGATGCCGAAAAAGTGCTGGGGATAAAACCCGAAGGTGTGGATGTAACCGGAGGACAAGTTTCAGGTTCAGCCTATGAATCAGTTTCAAAACAAATTATGGAACGTTTTCCGCGCTGCAGAAAAGTTATTACCACATTGCGTGGTTCGGTAAATGCCAATCACAACACCTGGTCGGGTGTGCTTTGGGACGGAAATAAATTGTTTGAAGCACCAACTTACGATATTACCCATATTGTGGACAGGGTAGGAGGCGGCGATTCGTTTATGGGCGGGTTGATTTATGGCTTGCTCACCTACAACCACGATCAGAAGGCCCTGAATTTTGCAGTGGCCGCATCGTGTCTGAAACACACCATTTACGGCGATTTTAACCAGGTAACTGTGGAAGAAGTGGAAAAACTGATGGGCGGAGATGCGTCAGGAAGGGTAGCGCGGTAAAACCGGGTGGCGCGAATTTCGATTCGCGCATTTTTTATCGGCGATTTGGAAATCGCCGCACCCAACTTTAAACTTTAAACTCGAAACTTTAAACTGATATGGCCAGATTTACCAGAATAGAAGTAGCACAAAAAATGAACGAAACCGGAATGGTTCCGGTGTTTTACAATGCCGATCCTGAGGTATGCAAAAAGGTTGTTAAAGCCTGTTACGATGGTGGAGTTCGTGTGTTTGAATTTACCAATCGCGGCGATTTTGCAACTCTTGTTTTTGCTGAACTAAACAAATGGGCTGCGAATGAATGTCCGGAAATGATAATGGGGGTAGGTTCTGTAATTGACGAAGGAACTGCAGCCATGTACATTGCACTTGGAGCGAATTTTATTGTTTCGCCACTCATTGATGAAGCATCCGCACGGGTTTGCAACAAACGGAAAATTGCCTGGAGTCCGGGGTGCGGATCGGTTACCGAAATTGGCAGGGCACATGAACTGGGAGCCGAAATTGTGAAAATTTTTCCGGGCTCGCAGGTTGGAGGTCCAGGATTTGTGAAGGCTGTAAAAGGTCCGATGCCCTGGACAAGCATTATGCCAACCGGCGGAGTAGCACCCGATGAAGAAAACCTGAAAAGCTGGTTTGAAGCAGGAGTTGCCTGTGTGGGAATGGGATCAAAATTATTCCCCAAAGAAGTATTGGAAGAAGAAAATTATACAGCCATTACAAAAAAATGTGAAGAAGCACTTGAAATCATCAAAAAATATAAATAATCCAATTAGAATAATGAATTATAAAAAATTATTGAGACTAACCGGAGTGGTA
>JBNJGR010000210.1:0-4940 GCA_051747885.1 Bacteroidota bacterium
AAATACCTGAAGGAGGAGTTCGCGGAGTTATTCCAGCGAAACAGCAATACACAAAAAATGATTTGACGTGATGGTTAAAATTTCCTATTCATCACTTTCACTTCCTTCTTCCGGCTCCGGGCTTAAAGTTTCCGGAACTCCCTCTTCCTGCAAATGCCTGATGTAATTCACCAATTGCCAGGTATCTTCCACCGAAAGCTGAGGCCCGTGGGCGCCCATCACGCCAAACCCAACCCGGATATTGTGGAATAATTGCCCGTCGGTTTTTTCCAAAGCGCGTTCGGCATGGTAACTCGATGGTGGGATAGGGTATTTCCCGGTGGAGAAAAGGTGTCCCTGTCCGGCGCCGTTTTCGCCGTGGCAAATAAGGCAGTACTGGTCGTATTTCTGTTTTGCCCGGTCCATGTCAAAATCATCAGCCAGCGGGTTCTCCAATGAAGCGGCCTTTAATTCATCTTCGGGCGTTTTTTCAAAATTAAAGGCATGTTCATGAGTGGCAACGGTTCCTTCCACAGGCCCCATCATGGTTTTTCCTTCAGGCATGTTCGGATTTTCGCTCCAGGTTTCATAAGCCTGCGAGTGTTCCATGTCGTTAAAGAAACTCCATCCGGGTTCATTACGGTCCTCGTCGCACGATGCAAGTAATACCACCGCAATAAAAATTCCTATCCGGTTTTTTAAATTAAATATTTTCATAGCTCGAACTTTCAATTGCATAAGGATGATTTTCAGGTACAGGTTTCGCTTTTTCAAAGGAGATAAAAAACAGGGTCAGAAAAACGGCCAGGTAAAAAAACGGCAGGCCAATTTCCAGCAACCCGATGGATGCATTTTCGTGCCCCACTGCTCCCGGTATTATGGCAAGGTACAAATCGAGGTAATGCCCAAGCAGCACAACCAGCGAAACAATGGCCAGGTAAAGTGGCTGCCTTTTCGAGCCTCTTGTCATCAGGGCAAAAAACGGGACCACAAAATTTACAATCAGGTTCATGTAAAACAAAGTTTTATAATTATTGAGCCGTTCCACATAGTAAACCGTTTCTTCGGGTATGTTGCTGTACCAAATCAGCAGGTACTGGCTGAGCCACAAATAGGCCCAGAAAATACTGAACCCGAAAAGGTATTTGCCCAAATCGTGCAGGTGTTCTTCATTCACATTGGGAAGAATATTGAATTTTCGGAAGGCAATGGTAATGAGGATTATTACAGCTATAGCCGCCACAAACATTCCGGAAAAAATATACCACCCGTAAAGCGTGCTGAACCAGTGGGCATCGATTGACATGAGCCAGTCCCAGGCAGCTGTTGAGCTGCTGATGGCAAAGAAAACAATAAACCAGCCCGATGTACTGCGCAACCTTCTGAGGTATTTTTCGTGAGGTTCGAAATCATTTTTCACTGAAATTCTACGCAGGTACCAGGCAAAAAAGCTCCACAGAATAAAATACACAGCAAACCGCACCATCCAGAACGGCATGTTCAGGTATGGCGTTTTTTCCTGGAGCACGCGATCGAGGTTTCCGGTATGGGTCCATTCAAAAAGATCTTTCATGCCGGGAAAAGCAAGTACAAAGAAAATGGCGGCAAAGGGTATGGTAATGCCCATCGATTCCATAACGCGCTGAAAATTGATTTGCCAGGTGGACTCACCTAACGTATTCACCGTCCAAAAGAATAGTGCCCCCAGGCCCAGAAATAAAAACATCAGGGCATTCATCCATAAATTCGCCCAGATACGTTCCGGTGGCAACTGTTGCACAAAAACGGCAATCAGAAGCGCGAGCAAACCAATTATCGCGGCAATTCCGAGATAGGTTCTCAGTTTTTTTCCAAATTTGAATGGAACCGGTTCCGGTATGTTTTGTTTTTCCATCATTTTTTTGCGTTAACTTGTTTAACATCGAGCGCGCCGGTTTCCTCCAGGGCTTTTGCAAGTTCTCCGTCAGAAAGGGTATTATTTTTTGCAGAAAGGATAATTTGAAAATGATCATTCGTTACCTCTTCGTCCAGAATATCAGGAATGGAGCCGGGCCCCAGGTTCGAACGAACCAAAAAAGCAATTCCCATGGCAAAGGCAGCAAACAGTACGGTTATCTCAAAGGTTCCGGGAATAAATGAAAGAACAGAGGTGTAAGGCTTACCGCCAAAGTTAAGCGGCCATCCTTCGGTAAATACCCAGTATTGAAATGAGAACATGAGAACAGCGCCAATCAAGCCGCCAATAAAAGCAACTTTGGGCAAATGCGAGCGCCGGAGCTTCAGAACGGCATCCAGACCGTGAACAGGGAAAGGTGTCCGCACATCGGCAATATGTATGCCTTTGTCCTGAAGCGTTTTTACCGCATCCAGCAAATCATGATCATCGGTAAAATATCCGTAAATTATTGTTCTCATAACTACTCTTTTTCAGGTTTCTGATTTTTTGGCGACTTGCGAATAAATTTCCGGGCCGACGATCGGGCTACCGATTTCACCTCGGCCAGTGCAATCACAGGGAATACCCTGATGAATAGGAAGAAAAGGGTAAAAAACAGCCCGAATGTTCCCATGAAAATGGCAACTTCTACCCAGGTAGGTTTATACATCGACCAGCTTGAAGGCAGGTAATCGCGGTGAAGCGAAGTGACTACAATTACAAAGCGCTCGAACCACATTCCAATATTGATGAAAATGGAAAGGATAAAAGTGAATGTCAGGTTCCGGCGCAGTTTTTTTATCCAGAGTAACTGCGGGGAAATCACATTGCAGGTCATCATAATCCAGTAGGCCCAGGCATACGGTCCCATCGCCCGGTTTATGAATGCGTATCGTTCATATTCCACACCGCTGTACCAGGCCATAAAAAGTTCGGTAATATACGCTATTCCAACAATGGAGCCGGTGGCAATAATTACTTTGTTCATCGATTCTACATGTCCCACTGTAATGTATTCCTGAAGGTTTAGTGCCCTTCGGGTTACAATCATCAGTGTGAGCACCATGGCAAAACCGGAAAATACAGCCCCCGAAACGAAGTAGGGCGGAAAAATAGTGGTATGCCAACCGGGAATTACCGAGGTGGCAAAGTCGAAACTTACAATGGTGTGTACCGAAAACACCAGTGGAGCAGCCAGTCCGGCAAGCACAAGACTCATCGACTCGTGTCGGTGCCAGTGGCGTGCCGATCCTTTCCAGCCAAAACTTAAAAAATTATACACTTTTTTCTTCCAGAGTGTTTTCATCCTGTCGCGGATAGTGCCCAAATCGGGTATCATCCCCATATACCAAAAAAGCAGCGAAACGAGCAGATACGCGGTGATGGCAAAAACATCCCACAAAAGAGGAGAGTTAAAGTTAACCCACAGTTCACGGGTGTTGGGGTAGGGCAGGATAAAAAATCCCAGCGGCAGCCGGCCCATGTGAATAAGCGGGAAAAGCCCGGCACACATTACGGCAAAAATGGTCATTGCCTCGGCTGATCGGTTAATACTGGTACGCCACTTCTGCCTGAACAGCAGCAAAATGGCAGAGATGAACGTTCCGGCATGGCCGATACCTACCCACCACACAAAGTTGGTGATTCCCCATCCCCAGCCAATGGTACGGTTAACACCCCAGGTTCCGATGCCAAACCAGATAGTATAAGCAATGGCGGCAAACCCCGCAAGCATAACCAGAGCAGAAACGCCAAACCCCAAAAACCATAGCTTGCCCGGTTTAGCCCGAACGGGCGCCATAACATCGGAGGTAATATCTTCGTAACTTTTTTCGCCGTTTATCAGCGGCTCTCTTACCTGTGATACATGCATAATTATTTGGTTAGTTTAGCTTTTATTTCTGATTTTTGTTAAATACCCCACACTTGGCAAGGTGTGCAATTCTTCCAGCAAGTGGTAGTTTCTCGGGTCTTTCATCATTTTTGAAACCTTGCTGTTGGGATCGTTCATGTCGCCAAAAACAATGGCATCTGACGGACAAGCCTGCTGGCATGCAGGTTTCAGTTCGCCGTCTTCCAGCTTACGACCTTCATTTTTTGCCGTAAGTTTCTTTTCCTGAATACGCTGAACGCAGAAGGAGCATTTCTCGATTACCCCTTTTGACCTGACAGTTACATCCGGGTTGTGGCGCATCCTGCTCAAATCGAGGGTCATGTTGGCCGGGTCGTACCGGTTATTCGGAATGGCATCAGCACCTGTGTAGTCCATCCAGTTGAAACGGCGCACTTTGTATGGGCAGTTGTTGTTGCAGTAGCGCGTACCGATGCAACGGTTGTATGCCATTTGGTTCAATCCTTCCTGCGAGTGGTTGGTGGCAGCTACCGGACAAACATTTTCGCAGGGAGCATTATCGCAGTGCTGGCACATTACCGGTTGCCGCGATACTTCCGGATTTTCCTCGTTGCCATTGTAGTAGCGGTCAATACGTATCCATTGCATTTCGTGATGCCGAATGCTTTCTTTCTTTCCTACCACAGGGATGTTGTTTTCGGTGTTGCAGGCCAGCACACAGGCACTGCACCCCGTACATTTGTTCAGATCAATGGCCATTCCCCATTTGTGACCTTTGTACTCATACTCATTGTATAAAGTGGTAGAATGGTGTTTAACCTCTTCATGCAGTTCGTTTCCTGATGCAGGATCTTCTTTCCATTTGTCGTAGGTGGATTCACGAACAATGGGGCGGCCTTCCATCGACTGATGCCCCTGGATTAAAGCCATTTGTTCGAAATCTCCGGTTTTAGTAATACTGAAACCGGAAACGGCAAACTGCCTGAACCCGTTTTCCACTTTTGCCAGCGGATATGCATTAACGCCGGTTATCAGTTCTTCAGGAATACCTTTAACGCGGCCGTAACCCACAGCAATACTGATGGTTTTATCTGCCTGACCAGGCTGTACAAAAGCAGGGATGGTGAGGTTTCCAAGTTGAATAATATCCCCGTTTTTAATGTCCTCCTGTCT
>JBNJGR010000211.1:0-4939 GCA_051747885.1 Bacteroidota bacterium
GTATTGTTCGGTTCGTCGAGAAGTGCCGGGAAACAGTACGAGTTCAGGGGAAAGAAACTGACCGTGAAAGAATTAAAACATAACGACGATTTTAAAGGGGTTGACATTGCCCTCACATCGGCCGGAGGAAGTATATCGAAAGAGTTTGCCGAAACAATAACCAAACATGGAACCATCATGATTGACAATTCAAGCGCTTTTCGTTACGACGATGACGTGCCGCTGGTGGTTCCCGAGGTAAATGCGGAAGATTCTAAGAACCGGCCGCGCAATATTATTGCCAATCCCAATTGCTCAACCATACAAATGGTTGTGTCGCTGAAACCCATTGAAGATTTGTCGAAAATAAAGCGCGTTCGCGTGGCCACCTACCAGGCAGCAAGCGGAGCCGGCGCACAGGGAATTGCCGAGCTGGAACAACAGGTGAAAGATGTGGCCGAAGGAAAAGAAACCACAGCCAGCAAATTCCAGTACCAGCTGGCCATGAATATCATTCCCCATATTGATGTTTTCCTCGATAACGATTACACCAAAGAGGAAATGAAAATGAACTGGGAAACTAAAAAAATTATGCACACCCAGGCCGAAGTGAGTGCAACTTGTGTGCGAATTCCGGTTGCCCGCGCCCATTCCGAAGCGATTTGGGTAGAAACAGAAAAACCGCTTTCGGTTGAGCAGGTGAAAGACGCTTTCGAAAAAACCAAAGGGATTTCGGTTATTGACAATCCGGCAAAAAACGAATACCCGATGCCGTTATTTGCAGCGGGCAAAGACGATGTTTATGTGGGCCGCATCAGAAAAGATATTGCCGACCCGAATAATATAACTTTCTGGTGTGTGGGCGACCAAATTAAAAAAGGCGCAGCACTTAACGCCGTTCAAATAGCTGAATGGCTTATAAAAGAAGGTGAAGTGAGCTAGACAGAGCTTCATTGAAATATTTTTTAAAAAAGAAGTTGTCAGAAAAGTACTTTCGCGACAGCTTCTTTTTTATTTTTACAGAATTAAAACAACACTCAAATCATGGATAATATTGGTAAAGTTGAAGTGCGGCAGCTGAATATCGACGATTATGAAGAAATGCACAAATCGTTGCTGGATGCCTATCCCAACTGGCAGGAAGATTACTGGGAGAAAAAAGACATCAGGAAACTGGTGAAAATTTTTCCGGAAGGCCAACTTGCAGTTGTTGTTGATGATGTAGTTGTGGGATCAGCTTTATCCATTATCGTAAAATATGAGTTGTTTGGAGACGATCATAAATATGAAGAGATAATTGGGAATTACAGTTTTAATACCCATAACCCGAAGGGAAATACACTTTACGGAATCGATATTTTTATTCGGCCCGAATATCGTGGAATGCGGCTGGGGCGCCGGCTGTACGATGCACGAAAAGAATTGTGCGAACAATTTAACCTGAAGGCAATTGTTTTTGGCGGGCGCATTCCCAATTACTACAAGTATTCTAATGAATTATCTCCAAAAGAATACATCCAAAAAGTGAAGTACCAGGAAATTAATGACCCGGTACTCAGTTTTCAGCTTTCCAACGATTTCCATGTAAAAAAAGTACTTAAGGGTTATATATCAGGAGACAAGGAGTCGGAGGAATATGCGGTGCTGCTGCAGTGGGATAACATCTATTACCAGAAAGTTTCGGACAAGGCCAGCGGTTACAAATCCGTAGTGCGGCTGGGACTCATTCAATGGCAGATGCGGCTTTACAGTAATATCGATGAACTGTTTACACAGGTAGAATATTTTGTTGATGCCGTGGCAAGTTACAACGGTGACTTTGTGCTTTTCCCGGAGTATTTTAATGCCCCGCTCATGGCCGATTACAACCACCTCGGATATGCGGAGGCCATCCGTAAACTGGCCGATTATACCGACGAAATTCTGGAGCGCTTTATCAACCTTGCCATTACTTACAATATCAATATTGTAACCGGAAGCTTTCCACTGGTAAAAGATGATAAGCTCTTCAATACCGGGTTTTTGTGCCGCCGGAACGGAACCTACGAAACATACACAAAAGTACATGTTACCCCCGATGAAATTAAAACCTGGGGGCTCTCTGGTGGTGATATGGTGGAAGTTTTTGAAACCGATTGCGGACCGGTTGGTGTACTGATTTGTTACGACGTGGAATTCCCCGAACTGTCGAGGATTTTGGCTCAGCAGGGGATGAGCATTCTTTTTGTGCCTTTTCTTACCGATACGCAAAACGGCTATTCAAGAGTGAGGTATTGTGCCCGTTCGCGTGCCATTGAAAATGAGTGTTACGTGGCCATTGCCGGCTCGGTAGGGAATTTACCCAAGGTGGAAAACATGGATATCCAGTTTGCCCAGTCGGTGGTGTTTACACCAAGCGATTTTTCTTTTCCGGCCAACGGAATTAAGGCAGAAGCCACGCCCAATACCGAGATGATTCTGGTTGCCGATGTGGATTTGGATTTATTGAAAGAGTTGCACAATTTTGGGGCAGTTCGTAATTTAAAAGACCGCCGCACCGATTTGTACTCAGTTTGCCTGAATGGGGATAAAGTACCGGTAAATACCAAAAAGATTTAAACTCAAACATCAAATCACTCTTCTTCCCAGGTAATATCGTAAAGGTAATCGTTAAACGGGAAGCGTTGCGAGTGAATTTTTTTCACTTCATCGTATATAATCTTTTTGAATTCTTCGATGTTTTGTTTCTTTTTTGCCGAGATGAAAATGGCAGGTGTATTGTTTTTGGCCATCCACGAATTTTTCCACTCTTCCAGCGTGAAATTTTCTTTTGTCTTTGGGGTCAGGTCATCCTCATCTTTATGAATGTGTTCGTATGCATCAATTTTATTGAAAGCATAAATAACGGGTTTTTCTCCCGATTCGATCTCTTCCAGCGTACTGTTTACTGTATCAATTTGTTCTTCGAAACCCGGATGCGAAATATCCACCACATGCACCAAAATGTCAGCTTCACGTACCTCGTCGAGCGTAGATTTAAACGACTCCACCAGGTCGTGGGGGAGCTTGCGGATAAAACCAACGGTATCAGCCATTAAAAATGGAAGGTTAACAATCACTACTTTTCTGACCGTTGTGTCAAGCGTGGCAAACAACTTGTTTTCGGCAAATACATCCGATTTAGCCATCATGTTCATAATGGTTGATTTACCAACATTAGTGTAGCCTACCAATGCCACACGTACCAGTTTGCCACGGTTTTTTCGCTGAGTGGCTTTTTGCTTGTCAATTTTTTTGAGTTGTTCCTTAAGCCTCGAAATTTTATCGAGGATAATCCGGCGGTCGGTTTCAATCTGGGTTTCCCCGGGGCCGCGTAACCCGATTCCCCCGCGCTGCCGCTCAAGGTGAGTCCACATGCGTGTAAGGCGGGGCAGCAGGTATTGATACTGGGCCAGTTCAACCTGTGTTTTGGCGTGCGAAGTTTTTGCACGACGGGCAAAAATATCGAGAATAAGGTTGGTGCGGTCGAGTACCTTGCAATTGAGCCGTCGTTCTACATTTCGCAGTTGGGTGGGGGTCAGTTCATCGTCGAAAATAACCGTATCGGCTTCCACCACTTTTATGTAGTTGCCAATTTCTTCCAGCTTGCCGGGTCCGACAAAAGTTGCCACATTGGGCATATCGAGTTTCTGGGTAAATCTTTTCACTACCTCTGCGCCGGCAGTGTCCGCTAAAAATTCCAGTTCGTCGAGGTATTCGGCGGCTTGCTTTTCGTCCTGATCTTTATAAATCAGTCCAACAATAACAGCTTTTTCTGTTTCAGGAGTGGTTTCAATCATATAGTATATTTCTGAAAGTATAATCTGGTTATCACCGAAAAGGTTCGGTTTAAACCATAAAAAACTCCCGGCCCCGAGGGGACCAGGAGTGCAATAATATGTTTCTTACTTTTATTGTAATACAAAGTTAATCGGAACTGTATAAGAAACGCGTACCGGTTCGCCACGTTGTTTCCCCGGTTTCCAATTTGGAAGGGTGCTTACAACACGCAATGCTTCTTTGTCGAGCGACGGGTCAACCCCTCTTGCAATGCGGGCATCGGTTACACTTCCGTCTTTTTCCACAACAAAGGTTACATATACCTTCCCCTGGATTCCGTTTTCCTGTGCAATAACAGGGTATTTAATGGCATTGGCAATGTATTGCCTCAGGGCTGCTTCTCCCCCCGGAAATTCCGGCATATCTTCAACAATGAAGAAAACTTTTTCTTCTTCCTCCTCTTCTTCCTCTTCGGATTCAATTACAGGAGCAACATCGATAACAGTTTCATCGTCTGCTTCCGTATCGTCAATTTCCAGTTCATCTTCAATTTCCACGTCATCGTCAACAATGTTGAGCACTTCAACTGTTTTTGGTGGTGGCGGTGGCGGTGGTTGTACTTCCTGCTCACGGGTGATAGGAATAATTTCTTCCTCAACTTCCTGCATTTGAACTTCACCCAGCGATTCGGATGCTTTGGGTGTAGTTTTGTACTCAAATGCAGCAAGTACTACGCCCAGCGCAACAACAAGGCCGATCCAAAGGAAAACGTTCCTTTTGTTCTCTAAATCGGCTTTTGGTGATTTTTTTACTTCCATAGCGTTATTGTTTTTTATTTTATTAATTCCTTTTGAATCAACCCTAAATTGAAGGGCTTAAAGATAAAAAATAATTGGCATTTACAAATCAAATTTCTTCATATTTCAAATGCTGACAACCGGTCAGCCATGAACACTGTTCATGACACGTATTTTGTTTGTTGTTTTCAAAAGAAATAGCAACAAAAACTTTACCACAATTCTATTTGGGAACGAATTTTTTTTATATTTGCACCCGCTAAAATTTTTGGGGCATTAGCTTCCCGATTACATCGGGACAGGCAACTTCGCTAATGCTATTAAGATTGGAGAACAGTTTTTACATTTTGGGGCATTAGCTCAGT
>JBNJGR010000212.1:0-4878 GCA_051747885.1 Bacteroidota bacterium
TTTTATTACGACATTTAATTTTTTCTGTTATTTTTCGGTTTCTTTATCAACCGGAAAAAGAATAAAAATGCGAAAAATTTACCTGTTACTGATCGTTGCTTTCCTTTCTTGTACTGCTGATTCAACTACCCGGGAATGGCCCGACTGGCGTGGGAAAAACCGTGATGCCGTTTGGAATGAAAGTGGTGTGGTAGAAAAATTCAATACAACTGCCATCGAAAAAAAATGGTCGGTGCCTATTGGTCCCGGATATTCCGGCCCTACCGTTGCCAATGGTAAAGTGTATGTAACCGACCGCCCGGAAAAAGCCAACAACATTGAAGTTGAACGCATTTTGTGTTTTGATGCAAAAACCGGAGAACAAAAATGGGATCATGAATACGAGTGCGAATATGTAGGGGTGGGTTATCCTGCCGGTCCCCGCGCCTCGGTTGTGATAAACGACCGGAGAGCTTATTCGCTGGGTACTATGGGTCATTTATATTGTCTGGATGCTGATAACGGAAAAATTGTCTGGTCGAGAGATTTAAATGCCGAATATAAAATAAATATGCCCATCTGGGGAATTGCATCCACACCACTGGTAGTCGATGACAAAATTGTTGTGCAGGTAAGTGGAAGTGACAATGCCTGTGTAGTTGCTTTTAACAAAAATACAGGTGAAGAAATCTGGCGAAACCTTGATGACCGGGCTGGGTATTCGGCTCCCATTCTTATTGAAAAAAACGGAAACAGAGTAGTTGTGAACTGGACCGAGCACAGTCTTTCGGGTTTAAATCCTGAAAACGGTGAAATTTATTGGCGCTTCCCCTGGGAAACTGGCATGGGAATGAGCATTTCAACACCAGTACTTTTCAACGATCATATTTTTGTGAGTGCGTTTTACAGCGGTTCTTTGCTGGTGAAATTAGGCGACGATTATAAAACCGCCGAAAAAGTCTGGCAGCGTTCTGGTGAAAGCGAACGCAACACCGATGCCCTGCATTGTGTAATGAATACCCCGGTAATAATTGACGGTTATATTTACGGGGTTGATAGTTACGGGGAGTTGCGTTGCCTGGAAATGGCCACTGGCGACCGGGTTTGGGAAGACCAGACCGCAGTAAAACGTGGCCGCTGGGCAAATATCCATTTTATTCAGAAAGGCGAAAAAACATGGATGTTCAATGAGCAGGGCGAGTTAATTATTTCAGAATTAAGCCCGGATGGGTTCAACGAAATCAGCAGGGCAAAGTTGATTGAACCAACAAAGAAACAACTGCCACGGGGAGTGACCTGGTCGCACCCGGCATTTGCAAACCGGCATGTATTTATCAGAAATGACAAGGAACTGGTTTGTGCCGATTTGTCGGAGAAATAATGATGAACGGTTTGTGCCGGTGTTCCCCTCTGGTGCAAATTTTCACGAAAAGGGATTTCATTGGCGCAATTCTCGCTTAAACTGCCTTAAACACTATCAGTACACAATTCAACAGAGTTTAGTTTTTCTTACTTTTGATGGTCCAAATTAAAATTGCGCTACCAGGGCGGCATAATCACAAACAAGCGGTAGCTGGCAAAACTTTTTAGAAGTATTATCGTTATAATAGAGTAAAAAACAATTAACAAAAAAAACATGAAAACAATAAATTTTTTTGCACTTCTTTTTATAGTCGCAGTAATATTTACCTCTTGTAAAAAAGAAGATGAAGGTACCCCCCGGCAGATAAACAAAACTTATACTTACACCCAAAACCTTAGAGGTTCAGAAGGAGTAAAAGGTGAACTTACTTTATCTGTGCTTAGATTGTCTGATATAATTGGAACTGAACCTGCAAAAGAATTCAAAAACGCAGAAATGCAACTGGCCAGCAGCCATCTTGAAATATCCGGGTTGAATCAAATTGAACCACCCGCCGACACAATAGCAGTTGTCCTGGAAAATTTTACCATCAAAGTTGGAGCTCGGCAGGCTGTCAATTTGGGAGACTGCAGCACAGATCCGCAGGGGCAGAACGAATTCGCCGCTGATGTTCAGCAATCTACCAATGAAATTATCGGCATTATTCAAAATATTTTTACAGATGTGACTTCCGGTAACAAAAGTGCAACAATTACAGTTTCATTCACACCGAATGTGAATATCACTTCAACAGACAATGTGCAGCTGAAAATCTCCATTGGAGGTACTTACCATTATGTAGTATTTGAGTAAATGCTTTATGAATTTTGCTCGCTTCATTCTGAAAGATGAATTGATTCCCTCTCTAACTTTTGGAACATACAGCAACAATCTGCCTGAATGAACTTATTATGAAGTGGTTTCATCTTTTGCAACAGCAATTTGTCTCGTCTTGCTACCCGGATAAACTTTCAACGCTTCTTCCAGTATTTTCAGGCTTTTGGCCAAATCCTGCCGGTTCAGCACATAGGCAATCCGTACCTCATCCATTCCTTTGTCTGATGCAGTATAAAATCCCGCACCCGGCGCCAGGTAAATGGTTTCGTTTTCGTATTCAAATTCAGAGAGCAACCAGGCACAGAATTTTTCAGAATTATCTACCGGCAGGCGGGCCACTGTGTAAAAAGCACCCATCGGGATGGGTGAATAAACCCCTTCGATTCGGTTCAGGCCGTCGATTAAAAACTTCCGGCGGTTCACATATTCGTTGTAATTATTGAGCATGTATTGCGGGTCGGCATCCAGCGACGCTTCGGCAGCAATCTGCCCGATAAGCGGCGGGCTCAAACGAGCCTGGCAAAACTTCAGCACATTGCGTTTTACCTCTTCATTTTTGGTAATCAACGCCCCGATTCGCAGTCCGCACTCACTGTAACGCTTGGAAACCGAATCGACCAGTACTACATTTTGTTCGATGCCTTCGAGATGAAAAGCAGAAATGTAAGGTGAGCCGGTGTAGCAAAACTCGCGGTAAACTTCATCGGAAAACAGGTACAGGTCGTACTTTTTCACGAGGTCGCGGATTTTGTTCATCTCCTCCTGCGTGTACAGATAACCGGTCGGATTATTGGGATTGCAAATCATAATCCCCTTGGTTTTCGGGGTAATCAGTTTTTCAAACTCTTCCACCGGTGGCAATGCAAATCCTTCTTCAATACTGGCAGCAATGGATTTAATAACCGCCCCGGCTACAATGGCAAACGCCTCGTAATTGGCATAAGCCGGCTCTGGTACAATTATTTCATCGCCAGGGTCGAGGCAGCTCATAAAGGCAAAAGTAACTGCTTCGCTTCCGCCGGTAGTTACAATGATATCATCAACCTCAACCTCAATTTTAAATTTGTGGTAATATTTGGCCAGTTTCTGGCGAAAGGAGCGAATTCCTTCACTGGGGGTATATTCCAGAATGGTACGATCGATATTTTTTATCGCCGCAAGTGCTTCCGGCGGGGTCGGCAAATCGGGTTGCCCGATATTTAAATGATAAACTTTAACTCCCCGTTCTTTAGCTTGTTCGGCCAGCGGGGCTAATTTCCGTATGGGCGAATCGGGCATGGCCCTTCCTCTGTCTGAAACTCTTGGCATGTTGTAAAATATATTTTAAAGAGAACAAAGATATAAGTATCAATCTGAAAACAATAGATATTAAAAAATTTCAATTCTGTGCATTAGTAAAAAATTAACTTTCAAATTGACATTCACCTGTTGCACAAAACCAATACCGGAATAAATCCTTAATATTTATCATATTTTGGTAAACCGCAGGTTTTTATTTTTGGACTGAACAATTAAAACTATCAGGTTATGATTATTGGAGTTCCAACAGAAATAAAAAATAACGAGAACCGCATTGCCCTTACTCCTGCAGGAGCAGCAGAACTGGTTAAACGCGGACATGAAGTTTATATTCAATCGGGAGGCGGAAACGGAAGTGGTTTTATGGATGAATACTACACAGAAGCCGGTGCCAAAATTCTTCCCGCCATCGAAGATGTTTACGGCATTGCCGAAATGATAATGAAGGTGAAAGAGCCGATTGAGCCTGAATATAAACTGATTAAAAAAGACCAGGTCCTTTTCACCTATTTTCATTTTGCATCGTCAGAAGAATTAACCAAAGCGATGATTGACAACGGCTCGGTTTGCATTGCTTACGAAACCGTTGAACTCGATGATCGTTCGCTGCCGTTGCTTGTGCCAATGAGTGAAGTTGCAGGCCGCATGTCGGTTCAGGAAGGTGCCAAATTTCTCGAAAAAACATTTGGCGGATACGGTGTGCTTTTGGGCGGCGTTCCCGGAGTTCCTCCTGCCAAAGTACTGATTCTGGGTGGCGGAATTGTAGGAACCGAGGCCGCTAAAATGGCTGCCGGTTTGGGCGCTGATGTGACTATCATGGACATCAACCTGAAACGGCTTCGCTACCTCGACGATATTATGCCCGCCAACGTAAAAACTTCGATGAGTAACGATTACAATATCCGCGATTATATAAAAACTTACGACCTGATTATCGGTGCTGTACTTATTCCGGGAGCAAAAGCGCCTCGGCTAATTACACGCGACATGCTCAAAACCATGCGACCGGGAACTGTGATGGTTGACGTGGCAGTTGACCAGGGGGGTTGTTTTGAAACCACAAAAGCCACCACACACGCCGATCCGACTTTCAACATCGACGATGTTATTCATTACTGCGTGGCAAATATGCCGGGAGCTGTACCGCGTACTTCAACCATTGCACTTACGAACGCTACCCTGCCCTACGCGTTGCAAATTGCAGACAAAGGCTGGAAGCAAGCCTGCGCCGACAGCATTCCGTTGCGCAAAGGGTTGAATGTGGTAAACGGAAAAGTAGTTTACGAAGGTGTGGCAGAAGCTTTCGGGCTGCCTTTCGAAAAAGCAGAAACTGTGTTGTAAAGATCTAACCAAATCAAATA
>JBNJGR010000213.1:0-4734 GCA_051747885.1 Bacteroidota bacterium
CGGGTACAAACACTACATTCATGACAATAAATAATCTTGTAATCAATAAAAAAGGCGAGCTGGCATTTGTAGGTCAGCTAAACAATCTACCAAATTATTTCGGCATCTGGACCGGCACTCCCAATGGTTTTGATTTCCTCGTGGGAACGGGAAGCGACCTGTCAATAAATGGTTCGCAGGAAACCGTGCAGAATATTTATACCCCTCATTCCTCTACATTTTTTGTCGATCCCGGAGTAACAGGTTCAGGCGCAGATGGTTTCCCCACTTATTTCAACGAAAACGGCGACATTGTTTTTATTGCGGACTACGGCGATCCGTTTAATCCAGATAAGGCTGTCATTTATGCCACAAAATCGATTGTAGTAAACACAACCGAAGACAAGGACGATTTGGACCCAGGTGATGGAATCTGCGACTGCGGCGGGCCGGATATTGACGGCAGGCGCCCATGCTCGCTGCGTGCAGCTATCCAGGAAGCGAATGCCGATGAAGACAAAACCGAAATAACTTTCAATATTCCGGAATCTGATGCCGGATTTGATGCAGACCATGGAATTTATACCATCGGGCTTCCCGAGCCGCTTCCCGAAATTAAATACCCGGTTTCAATCGATGGCCGGACTCAACCAAGATTCATTGGTAGTCCGTTGATCGTTTTGGACGGATTGCGCATAGTTGCGGCCGACAGAGTCGGATTAAAACTACTGGGGGGCAACAGCGATGTTTACGGCTTGGTGATCAACAATTTTCTGAAAGCCGGAATTAAAATATCTAAAAAAGGAAACAACAAAATAAAGGGAAATTTCATCGGAACCGATCATACCGGGGCAAATAAACACAACGGCGAGGTTACTTTTGAAAATGGCAATACGGGTAACGGAACCTGGGGTATTTTAATTGAAAACTCTTCCGATAATTTAATTGGTGGTACTTTAGCAGCCGATCGGAATATCGTTTCAAACAACGGGCTTGGAAGTACAGTTGGAGCAGGAATTGAAATCATTACCAAAGAGGACGGTACAGAATCGAATTATAATAAAATATACGGCAACTACATTGGTACAGATCTTTCCGGCACACTGGATTTAGGAAATTATACTGGTGTAGTCTTATATGAATCCTCGAATAATGAAGTTGGCGGCACTGATAAAAATACAGGCAATATAATTTCTGGCAACGGAAAAGGCGTTACTGTTCTGGGCGACTCCAACAAAATTCAAAGCAACACAATAGGATTACAGTCAAACGAAAAAACAGCGCTGCCCAACACCCGGTTGGGCATTGAAGTAGTTTTATCAAAAAACACGTTAATTGGAGGAGTTGCCGACGCTCCCGGCCAGGCGCCAGGCAATGTAATATCCGGGAACAGTAACGAAAACAACAATGTACCCGGAATCTTACTAAACGAAACCGATTCAACAAAAATCTTTGGAAATATAATCGGTTTGGACGCTACTGGTGACACCAGAGTTGGAAACAACATCGGAATTGAAATCAAAGCCGGAAACTCAGACATCATAGGTGGAACGGACGCAAAGACCCGGAACATTATTTCAGGGAACCACGGTAATGGTATTATTTTAAAAACTACGGTGAACTGCACGGTGCGTTCAAATTATATCGGTACAAATATCGATGGAACAAAGATTCGGGAAAATGGAAAAAACGGAATAGAAATTATCAATGATGCATGGGCAAAAATACACACCAATCTTATTTCAGGTAATCATGAAAATGGAATAGTATATCTCGATATTGTCGGAAATGACGGAAATCTGCTGGAAAACAACATCATCGGCGCTGATGTAACGGGTGAGAATCCTCTTTCAAACGGGAAATCGGGAGTATATCTTGAAAATGCTTCCGATGTACTCATTGGTGATTCCACCGGAACAAGCGCCAATATTATTGCCTTTAATCAACAAAACGGCATCCGGATTATTTCAGGAGAACAAAATCCAATCAGGAATAACCGGATATTTTCGAATATGTTTCTTGGTATCGATTTGGGTGAAAACCAGGGAGTTTCTTCCAACGACGAAGCGGATGCAGATGAGGGCGCTAACCAACTTCAAAACTTCCCCGTTCTTCAGCGGGCTGCGATTGACACCATCAACAACACCATTTCGGTTTTCGGTTATTTACAAAGCAAGCCCAACTCACAGTACACCATCGATTATTTTACCAATGAGCTGGCCGATCCCTTCTCGGGATATGGCGAAGGAGAATTTGTAACCGGTTCGCAGAGTGTAACGACCGGTTCCGACGGAATTGCTGTGTTAAATTTCCAATACCCGGTAAGCGGGATGGTTCCCAATAATTATGTATCGGCAACGGCTACCGACGATGACGGCAATACCTCCGAATTTTCGCAAAGTGTACCGGTGGATACGCTGGCACCTGATCCATTTATTGTGAATTCTACAGGCAACGATGGTGATACAAATCCGGGCGACGGTATTTGCGACACCGGCGGCCCAAATGTGGAAGGGAAACCGGAATGCACCCTGCGTGCAGCCATCCAGGAAGCTAATGCACTGGCAGGTAAAAATCATATTATGTTCGATATTCCTGGCAGTGCCCCCCATGTCATATCACCGGAAACTGCGCTACCGGAGATAACCGATCCTTTAGTTATCGACGGCACAACCGAACCGGATTACATCGATTTCCCGGTGGTGGAAATTAACGGCAACATGTCCGAATCGGGCGACGGCTTGTACCTGACCGCCGGAAACAGCAAAGTAAAAGGATTAATCATCAATCAGTTTAAAAACAACGGAATTGTTCTGGCAGAAAACGATAACAATCTGGTTACGGGAAATTACATCGGCACAAGACCCGATGGTGCGGATGGTTCAACCAAAAACGCATCAGCAGGCGATTACAGGAATGACGGATCGGGTATTTTAATTGATGGTTCTTCCGGAAACACCATCGGCGGAGTGGCATTTGGGCAAATGAATATAATGGCTTACAATGGCAATCATGGAATAGATATACTTTCCGGCTCCGGCAATGAGATTTCAAAAAATTCAATCTATGAAAACGGTGCTTTGGGAATCAACCTTGCGGGCGGTACGGAAAATGAATCTTTTGTAACTGAAAACGATTCCGGCGATGCAGATGGCGGTCCGAATGACCTACAGAATTATCCATCCATCGGGGCTGTTACGTTTGTAAATGACGGAATTCAGATAAAAGGCAGTTTAACAAGTCAACAGAACAGCTTGTTTAAAATTAACGTTTACGCCAATAGTGAAGCAGACAACAGCCAGTTCGGTGAGGGAGAAATTTTTGTGGGAGCTGTAATGGTTTCCACAGATGAATCGGGCTATGCTGAATTTGAAACGGAATTTCCTTTTTCGGGGGATGAAACATATTTTTGTGCAACAGCGACTGACCAGCTCAACAATACTTCTGAGTTTTCAATGAACAGTTCAACAATTCCAACAGGTATTCCGCGGTTTTCTGCTGATGTCAGTCCTGCAGGTTTTTCGCTTCAGCAAAATTACCCCAACCCCTTCCGCACGTCAACAAACATTCAATATTCCTTACCAGAAAAGAGCCGGGTAACTATGGCTGTTTATTCAGTTGATGGCCGGAAAATAACAGAACTGGTAAATGAAACCAATCCTTCCGGCAGCCATAAAATAACATGGAACGCTTCCGGATTGAATCCAGGTATTTATTTTTACAGGCTGCAGGCAGAACCGGTATCGGGTCATAAAAATTTCAACAGTATCAAAAAGATGATCCTGCTGAAACAGGCCCAATAACCGGGCAAATACTGCTTTTTGCTGTTCACCTTTGCAGTAAAAAATATTTGAATTCCACATGCCCGCCGGAAAAGGTATGACAATATGTACCACCTTTATTTCCTTATTATACTTCGCACGGGATAAAATGTGCCAACATAAATTAGTTGGCAGTTGGCAAAAGTGCACTTGGCAAGTCCTTTTGCCAACTTACATAAATGTATAAATTTATCCCGTTTTTAGTATAAAAGGCGGCCGGGGCGGAGACGAAGTGATTCTTTAAAACTATTTATCCTTGCTGTCCTTTGTTTGTAACAATGAATGACCCGGAGAGGATATCACGAAGCGGGGAGATAAGAAATGATTATGATTCTTTGCACTGGTTTCCAAGGTGGCAGCTGTTCTCAAATTTATTTTAGCAACCAAACCACCCGGTCGTAGGACAAAACATAATGAATCAGCACCAGAATTGAAATTGCAAACCCGGCAATGTTGAACCCCAAATCAAAAAGTGCCAGTGCAGCCAGCCCAAAAAACAGAATTTCCAGTATCAAACGGACGATTCCTTTGGTTGAAATTACCGTTTTCCCTGAGCGACTGGGATCGTCTTTCACTGCAAACACACCCCAAACGATAGCAAAAAACACGGGTAACCCAATTGCCAGTATAACACCCCACCAGCCCGAAGCTGCTTTCCGACCCCACACGGCAAAAACTGTCAGTGCAACTATTTCGAGTAGGAAACGCAATGCCAGATTTAACGGATGTTTACTCATTAATTCATTTTTAAATTGCCTCCTTTGAAAACTACACTGAAAATGTAGTGGTTTTCTGGAATTATTGTGCAAAGTTACTTTTGGCAGACCCAAGCTGTTTAAGCATCCGGGCATGCTGCCCAACCGCCCCCAGAAAAGTCCTGGTCTCATGATAAGGCAGCCCGAATTCTTTGGCCTTTTTTTGCACAATGGCCGCA
>JBNJGR010000214.1:0-4717 GCA_051747885.1 Bacteroidota bacterium
CGATATAACATCGAAAAACGATTCGGAATTCAATGCAATTGTTGGATCTTTAAAAGATTTGTCCATCAAAATTGCACAGTTCTCAGCCAATGTGCCGCCCGAGGCAACTTTTGCTGTAAAAAACATTGAAAACTCCACCTTTCTAATCAACTTCATTTGTTCAAACACCGATATAAATGTTGAAAACAAACAAACGCTGCTTGAAATCGATAGTTTAAAAGATCGGGGGGTGCAGGCTATCAGCTACCTTGTTAAAGAGGTTCAAATGCTGGAACTGAAGCAGGATATCCAGAAAAAGGTGAAAACCGACATGGATAAGCAGCAACGCGAATTCATGCTTAACCAGCAAATGAAAACCATCCAGGACGAGTTGGGTGGTAATCCGGTGGAGCAGGAAATAAATGAGTTAAAAGAAAAGGGCAAAGACAAAAAGTGGAGCAAAGAGGTGGCACGTTTTTATGAAAAAGAAGTGGAAAAACTTCACCGGTTAAACCCGGCTGCCGGAGAGTACTCGGTGCAATACACTTTCTGCCAGACTTTGGCCGAACTTCCCTGGAATGAATTCACCGAAGATAATTTTGATTTGAAAAATGCCAGCAAAGTGCTGGATGAAGATCATTATGGTCTTGAAAAGGTAAAGGAAAGAATTCTGGAACACCTGGCCGTGCTTAAATTGAAAAACGACATGAAAGCTCCTATACTTTGTCTTTACGGTCCTCCCGGGGTGGGTAAGACTTCGCTCGGAAAATCAGTTGCACGTGCACTCGATCGCAAATATGTGCGAATGAGCCTTGGCGGCCTGAGTGATGAATCAGAAATTCGCGGGCACCGCAAAACCTATATTGGTGCCATGCCCGGCCGGATTATCCAAAATATTAAGAAAGCCAAAACATCGAACCCGGTTTTTATTCTTGATGAAATCGACAAGGTTTCCAAGCATTTTCACGGCGATCCGGCTTCGGCACTGCTCGAAGTACTCGACCCGGAGCAAAATTCGGAATTTCACGATAATTACGTGGAAATGGACTACGACCTTTCAAAAGTAATGTTTATTGCAACTGCCAATACGTTAAGCACAATTGCCCCTCCACTGCGCGACAGGCTCGAGCTGATTGAAGTGAGCGGCTACCTGGTGGAAGAGAAGATAGAAATTGCCAAACGGCACCTCATTCCCAAACAGCTGGAAAATCATGGCTTGAAAAAGAGTGAAGTCACTTTTCCGAAAAAAACTATTGAACTGATAATTGATGGATACACCCGTGAGTCCGGCGTCAGGGAACTGGATAAAAAAATTGCGAAAATCATTCGCCGCGTCGCCAAAAAAATTGCCTTCCAGGAGTCTTACAACAAAAAGCTTACAAAAGATGACGTGCGTGAATATTTAGGGGTTACTGAATATTCAAAAGAACGCTACCAGGGCAACGAGTTTGCCGGGGTGGTAACCGGGCTTGCCTGGACTGCTGTTGGTGGCGAAATACTGTTTGTGGAAACAAGCCTGAGCAAAGGGAAGGGTACTCTCACGCTTACCGGAAACCTGGGCGAGGTGATGAAAGAATCGGCAATGCTGGCGCATGAGTATTTAAAATCGCATGCAGATGATTTGGAGCTAAATCCTGAAATTTTCAGTAACTGGAATGTACATGTTCACGTACCAGAAGGTGCCATACCAAAAGATGGTCCGTCTGCAGGAGTAACAATGGTTACCTCGCTGGCATCGGCATTTACCCAGCGAAAAGTGAAAAAGAACCTGGCCATGACAGGTGAAATTACACTTCGGGGCAAAGTGCTGCCGGTTGGCGGCATTAAAGAAAAAATACTGGCTGCCAAAAGAGCCGGTATAACTGAAATAATCCTTTCGGAAGAGAACAAAAAGAATTTGGAAGAGATCAAGGATGAGTACCTGAAGGGATTGGACTTTCACTTTGTGAAAACGATTATGGATGTTCTCGATTTTGCTTTGCTGAGAACAAAAGTTAACAAGCCTGTAAAATTGTAAGGTCGATTGAGTAAATTGTCAATATATAAACCAGTAATTAAATAGCGATGTCGAAATTTATTTTAGTTATTTTTTTGGCTCTGTTCTTCGGATGCCAGTCGGGCAGCAAAAAGCAATCAACTGGCGAAGATCAGGAAAGCAGTACAGCTGCAGTAGTTGAAAAAACCATTAACATTGGTGGAATGCATTGCGACATGTGCGTGGCTTCTATCGAAAAAGGTATTAATCAACTTGAAGGGATTGAGTCGGTTACCGCCAGTTTGAGCGATTCAACTGCAGTTGTTGTTTTTGATGAATCGAAAGCCAGTCTCAATCAAATTGAAACAGAAATTGAGAGAAGAGGCTACAAGGTTAAGGCGGTATCCGAATAAGAGCTTTTCCGGGAGATTAATTTTTGTTTATTCATTTTTTTTCGAAATTTGCCGCTTTCACACTTATGTTACAAGCAATGAAGTTTTCATTGGTTTTATTTCTTTTGCTATTCGTTACCGGTATTTCCTTTGGACAAAGGAATAATTTTACCCAGAATATCAGAGGCACAGTAATTGACGAACTTACTCAATCGCCACTTACCGGGGCAAATGTTGCCGTTATGGACAGCACGGCACAAATGGGTGCCGTTACCAACGAGAAGGGCGAATTTGTTATTGAAAATGTTCCGGTTGGCAGGCAAACACTCCAGGTTTCATATATTGGTTATCATCCTGTAATTCTAAATAATATCATTGTAACATCTGCCCGGCAGGTGGTATTGAATATCAGCATGGTTCAGAAAGTGGAAACCACCGAGGAGGTTGTAGTTGTTGGAAGCTCTGATAACCGGATGCATGTTGACAGAATGGCCACTGTTAGTACACGTGTTTTCAGCCTGAAAGAAGCAACCCGTTACGCCGGCAGCCGCGAAGATGTGGCCCGTATGGCCATGAATTTCGCCGGTGTTTCCGGTGCCAACGACCAGCGTAACGATATTATTATCAGAGGAAACTCGCCAAACGGAATTTTGTGGCGACTCGATGATGTCGATATTCCTAACCCTAACCATTTTGCAGCCACCGGAACCACTGGTGGGCCAATTAGTATCCTGAATAACAATGTGTTAAGAAACTCGGATTTTTACACCGGTGCTTTTCCGGCTCAGTTCAGCAACGTTTTTTCGGGTGTTTTCGATTTGGAGATGCGAGAAGGAAATAACCGGACAACGGAAGTGATGGGGCAAATCGGTTTCAATGGTGCGGAAATTGGACTGGAGGGCCCCCTTTTTGGTAAGGGGGAAAGCTCGTACCTGGTACATGGCCGTTACTCTTTCCTCGGGTTGTTTGATAAACTCGGCTTTGATTTTGGTACCTCGGGGGTCCCCAAATACAAGGATTTAACCTATAAATTTAATTTCCCGGTTGAAAACGGGAAAATAACTTTATTCGGGCTTGGAGGAGGCAGCCAGATAGGGATTCTGGATTCGCGGGAGGATAACCCCGACATGTATTCACTTGATGGCATGGATGTTTACAACGGGTCAAATTTGTGGGTTACAGGACTTTCGTACACAAATCTGAAAAATGAAAACGCCTACTCCAAAACCATTCTGTCCTACGTTTACCAAAAACCGTTTACGGTTTATAACATGCTGGACGAAGATAGTAAGGTAGTACCACGTTATGCCGAGGAGAATACCGAAATGAAATTGACCCTGAAATTTCTTTACAATCAGAAATACAGTAAAAAGTTAACTGCCCGCTACGGCGCCGCTTTTGATTTGTGGGGGTTTAACCTGAATACCAGTGAATATGTCAGATCAACCGATTCGTGGCGATACCTTTTGGATGAGCACAAAACAGTTGGAAACGGGACAAATTTAAGCCGTGTTTTTAGTCAGTTTTCTTACAAATTCAATGATAACCTTGAACTGAAACCCGGCCTCAACTTAATCTATTTTGGTTTGAATGAAAGCTTTAATGTGGAGCCCCGGATTGGATTTACATGGCGGGCTACCCCAACGCTGAATTTAAATATTGGAGCGGGAGCACATTCCAGGGTTCTTTCAATGGCCACCTATTATTACAAGTCAATTGGTGAGTCAGGAATGCCTGAACTGGCCAATATGGATTTGGATTTATTGAAAGCGAATCACTATGTAATTGGTTTTGACTGGTTGATTGCCGAAAATCTGCTGCTGAAAAGTGAAATTTATTACCAGTATTTATATGATATTCCTGTGGAGGAAAGAAGTTCATCGTACAGTTATATAAACGAAGGCGCCAATTGGGGGTTAAATACGAGAGACAAACTGGTAAGTGAGGGGGAAGGCGAAAATTATGGCATTGAACTCACTTTCGAAAAATATTTCGATAAAAGCTACTATTTTCTTTTTACTTCTTCACTGTTCAATGCAAAATACCGTGCCAGCGATGGTGTTTTCAGGAATACAGCTTTTAACGGCAACTTTGTATTTAATTTATTGTTTGGAAAAGAATTTAAACTCTCGGAAAATACTGTTACTTATTTCGACTTAAAAAGCACGCTGGCTGGCGGCAGGAGGGTTACCCCGATAAACGTAGAGGCTTCGCGCGAAAGAGGTGGTGCGCTTGAAACAGTTTATACCCAGGAACAAGCTTTTGAAGATCAATTCCCGAACTACTTTAAAACCGATGTTAAACTTGGCTTTCGGTTTAACCGGAAAAAGTTCTCGCAGGTGATGGAGTTTTCGGTTGAAAATGTAACCAA
>JBNJGR010000215.1:0-4715 GCA_051747885.1 Bacteroidota bacterium
GTTAAGCCCGCCAGCGCCGATGGTACTGCGTAAAAGTGGGAGAGTAGGCCGCTGCCGGATTTATCCTAAGCCCATGTTCTTCTGAGCATGGGCTTTTTTTGTGTTTAAACAATTTACCTGTTAATTTACGTGAAAAGTGTCTATCATATAACTACCAATTCACTGCTTTTTTTAGTTTTGTCAAAGCTTTAGCAGAAACTATGCACAAATTCAATTTCATAAAAATAGTAGTAATATTTTTCACCCTTATTCCTGTTTTTGCATTTGCGCAAACTCCTCGCAGTGAGTTAACTCCTGGTCCTGAAACATCACAGCCTGACGATAAACAAATTGAGCCAATTATCCAATTGTGGAAACTCGACGGATACGGCGCCTTTAGGGATTCAATCAGGCTGGATACATTGCTTAACAATTATCATCTGTATAATCCGGTGTATAATGATGCAATCACTGTAAGTTATGTGGGGAATTACGGAACTCCGTATTTGAATCACAATTTCTTTAAACGCAATTCTGAGGTCGATTTTTTTTTCCTCAAAACCCGTGATGCTTATTTGCTAACACCCGAAAAAGTTGAATACTACAACACACGCACACCTTATACCTTACTCGACTTCAGCCAGAGTGAACACCGGACACGAAAAAATGAGACGCGATTTAATGTTTTGCATACGCAAAATGTAAGTCCTTACTGGAATTTTACCTTTCGTTTTGACCAGGCCCGATCCGTTGGTCAGTATAAAAATCAGGATGCAAAAAATAATTTTGTTACCCTGTATTCAAGCTATAATAAAGACAAATTACGTATTCACGGAGGTTTTATTACCAATAGCATTCAGAATAAAGAGAATGGCGGACTCGATGGGGATGACCAGATTTTTAGCGGTGATGATACGGACCTGCTGAATGTGAATTTGACTTCGACGCAATCGAGATTTTCCAATTTTTATGTTTATACAAACGGCGAATACCGTATAGGCAGGTATATTGAAACCGGGGAGGAGAGGGTGATAGAAGCTGCCGAAGGAGAACCGGAACAGGTTATTCCTGTAACTGAGTTTAAGCCGCTGGTAGGATTTCTCTATTCTTTTGAATACGAAAACCACAAAAAAGAATTTATTGAAGATGAAGATACTACCACTTTTTTTAGGGAAACTTTTTATGATGCTGACTATATAAAAGATTCAATTCGATTCAGAAAAATTGAGAATATTCTTCAGATTAAACAGTACGAAAATCCTGACCGGAAAACAAGTTTTGGCAAAAGGGCATTTATTGGCCAGCAACATATTTTAATGTCTTTTCCCGGCACCTGGGAGGGAATTGACAACCGGCAACGAAAGCCTTTTTCCAATGTGTATGCAGGCGGTGGAATTTTCAGGCAAACAGGTAGTTTCTGGCGGTGGAATTTTGAAGGCAAAATTTATTTGCTTGGCAGAAATGCCGGGCAAACCGAAATTTCGGGCATCATAACCAAACCACTGAACTTTTTTGGCGATTCGCTCGCAGGGTTGAGCATAACAGGCAGAATTGAAAACCGGGTTCCCGAATTTTTTCAGGAAGAATTTAATGCCAAACACAACAGGTGGAAAAACAACCTGAAAATGGAGCAACGAATGACCGCAAAAGGAAGTCTGAAAGCACCGGGGCGAAACATGGAACTGGGATTTAACTACTCGCTAATCAATAATTTTATTTACAACGATACGGCAGTTGTTCCATCGCAGTTTGGAGGGCAGCTGCTTGTTCTGGCAGCGCATGCTGACAAAAACTTTGCGCTGAATAACTTCAATTTCAGAACCCGCTTGTTGTGGCAAAAATCTTCCAACGAAAATGTGCTTCATCTCCCCGATTTTTCAGCTTTTGTTTCAGCTAATTATAATTTTGTGATTTCAAAAGTAATGTTTACATCAATTGGCATCGACACCCGTTACAATACAAAATTTTATGCCGATGATTACGATCCTTCAACCGGTTTGTTTCATCTTCAAAATGAAAAGAAACTGGGCAATTATCCGTATATTGATGCCCATGTAAATTTGCGGCTGAAAAGAACAAGGGTGTTTTTCAAAATGATAAATATTGGTACTGAATTTATCGACAGGGAATATTTTACCATTCCTCATTACCCGATGAACCGTATGACTTTCAGAATGGGAGTTGCCTGGGCTTTTTACGACTAATGTTGTATTCTGGTACATATAAATCAGTTATTAAAATATTTGGGCTTCTGTTATTTATTAGCCTGGTGGGCGGTTGTGGCCGCGATAGAAAAAAAGTGCAGGAAGAGCCGGCAGAAAAAGAACCAACTGATCTCGAACTTATTAAGGAAGCAGGAGTGTTAAAGATTGTAGTGGATTACAATTCAACCAACTACTTTGTTTACAGGGGAAAGCCAATGGGGTATCAGTACGATTTGGTGCATGAATTGTGCGAAGATCTTGGCATTAACCCGCAGATTTCTGTTAGCAATGAATTGGCCGAATCGTTTGACGGATTGCAAAACGGCCGGTTCGATTTGATTGCCAAAAACCTTACGGTTACCCGCGAACGCAGGGAGCTGGTTGATTTTACTGCTCCGCTCAAACAAACCCGGCAGGTGCTTGTTCAACGAAAACCAAATCCAAACGATTCGAATACGGTTTATTTAAAATCCACCCTCGAGCTAGCCGGCAAAAAAGTACATGTGCAGAAAAACAGTTCTTATTACCGGCGCCTTGTAAATTTATCGGAAGAAATCGGGTATCCCATCGATATTGCTGAAGATTCCATTTATGGAGTAGAACAGCTGGTTGCCCGGGTGGCAAAAGGAGAAATTGATTATACCGTTTGCGACGAAGATGTGGCAAGGCTCAATAAAACCTATTATCAAAATATTGATGTTTCGCTGGTTATCAGTTTTCCACAGAATATTGCCTGGGCCATACGAAAAAATTCCTCCGACGCCTGGAAGGAGTACCTCGATAACTGGATTACCGAATTTAAAAAAACCAGGAAACATGCGGTTTTGTATAACAAGTATTTTAAAAGTCCCCGTTCGAGTCACCGGATGGATAGCGAATACCACAGCATTACCGGAGGGAAAATTTCAGAATTCGATCCTATTGTAAAAGAGCTGGCTGCAGAACATGGCTGGGACTGGCGGCTGGTTTCGTCGATTATGTATGCAGAATCCCGGTTTAACCCCGAGGCCGAATCGTGGGGCGGCGCTTACGGGCTGATGCAATTGATGCCCAACACGGCAACTGCGCTTGGTGTTACCGATATTACAGAACCCCGGGAAAATATCCGCGGCGGAATACTGATGCTGAACTGGCTCGATGAACAATTGCTCAACAGTATTCCCGATTCCACAGAGCGGATAAAATTTACGCTGGCTGCTTACAATATCGGGCTGGGACATGTGAAGGATGCGCAGCGGCTGGCCCGGAAATACGGGAAAAACCAGCATAGGTGGGACGATAATGTCGATTTTTATTTGCTCAACAAATCTTCCTCGCAATATTTTGAAGACCCGGTGGTACGCTGGGGGTACGCGCGTGGCGAGGAAGCCTACAATTACGTGCAACGGGTTACCGGAAATTATGAGCATTACCTGAATGTGATTCCGAAGTGAATTCTTTTCTGAATAACTATTGAATTACTACCCGTTGCGATACTTCTCCCTGTCCGGTTTCAATTTTTAAAATGTAAATACCTTTGGGAAATTCACTTACATCGAGTTTGAAATTATTCCCCCGGACAGTACCATTTTGATATACGCGATTTCCCGTTAAATCAACCAGTTCAAGGCTCAAAATACGGACGTTTGAATGCATTAGAATGTTTATTTCATTTTTTGAAGGATTGGGAAATACTTTCACCTTGTTATCCGTTTTAACCGTAGGAATTCCTGTAATTACCAAACGCTCACCCCATTCGGTTTCGCCTTTTCTGTAATAAACAAGTTTTCGCTCTTCCGTGTCGCCAACATAACCGGTGCAGGAGTAATACGGTCCGCCAAGTCCTTCGAAATAATTCATTTCGCGCAGACAACCCTCGACTTCGGTTAAATTCCAGCAATTATTGTTGAATACAAATTGCTGAATTTCGCTACGATCAATTTTTTTTAGAAACTCTTCATCACGCATATAAAAAGAATGCAATAAACTTGAATCGATAACAGGTTCTCCGGGCAATTTGTCAAATGCTACATTTGCACGGACTACTTGTTTCACGGTATCGTTATTTATAACCAACGACGAACCATCGGTATAAATCGTTTCAATACTTTGTTTTCTGGCACAGCGGTAAACAATCGAATCGTTGTAATCGGTCCGTTCAAGGTAGTTGTACATACTCTTTTTTTCGTATTCTATAATCGATGAAAACTGAGGATCTCCGGTTATGTTTTCCTGAACGTGTAGTTCATCCCCTGCATTAAAATCAAATACATCGAACCATTTCATATTTTGTATGCCAGTTTCCGGATTCGTAAGACCAACAAGTGTATGTTGTCCGAGCCGATCACCGGTAATACGAACGGTGAAATCAGGGAAAAGATAAAAGTTAAGCGTTTCAACAAAACCATGGTTTTGGCTGATTTTTACATTCAAGTAATTTAAATCATGATCAATTGTATTATTCTGCTGGTCGGTAACCCGGAAAGCTATTGTTTTTACTGAATCGTTTAATCCCATAAATTCTTCGAACTCAACAGTTTTTACTGTGGCTTC
>JBNJGR010000216.1:0-4712 GCA_051747885.1 Bacteroidota bacterium
AAAAAATCGTCGCCCGGACGCAAGGGAAACTTGTAATTCAGTTCAGCGCGGATAACCACGGCATCAATCCCGTCGTTGTGCAACTGCGCGAAACTCAGACCAATTTTTTCCAGGAATTTATGGCGGCAGTGCTCCAGGTAATTCTGGTAAACCGAGTTGTTTACAATTCCCTGCAAGTCGCACTCGTAATCGCGCACCTGCATTTCCAGTTGAAAATCGTAATTTTCCATGTTTTTATTATGATGCTTTTGAAACTGTTTTCGGGTACATGCCCACAATTTTTACCAGAAAACGGTGAAATTTGTGAGGCCCTTTTACCGGATCAGCAAACATTAAAATGCATTTTTTGTGAATGAGCGGTATGCCGGCTGCTTTAATAGCTTCCACCGCTTCAGGAGTGTCCGATTGTTGCTGAATCCAAATCATCTCCATTCCTTTTGCAATGGCATCCTCAGCAACAGTTTCAGTGCTTTTTTTTGGTGTTACAACAAACAGGTGCTTCACATCACCGGGAAGTTCTGCCACAGATTTATAGCATTTCACTCCCTGAATTTCATCTGCATCTGGATTGACAGGACACAATTCAAATCCTCTTTCTTTAAGTTCTTTAAAAACAGTGGCTCCAAATTTTTTGGGATTGCGCGATACGCCGGCTATGGCCATTTTTTTTGGGGAAATAAATTGTTGGATTTCGTTTAAAGTTGTCATCTTTTATTGATTTTTAATTATTTAATCCTAAAATCAAGCAGTTTTTTGTTTTCAAGATATCCTTCCAGGTGATCGCCGATTTTTACCGCCCCAACACCTGCCGGGGTTCCCGTGTAAATTAAATCGCCAATTTTAAGGGTCATGTATTTTGATACATGCGAAATAATTTCTTCGAACCCAAAAATCATCAGTTCCGAATTGCCTTCCTGCACAATGCTGCCGTTTATCTGTAAACTGAAGCGAATGGATTCTGTATCAGGAAAAATGGAATCCGGCAGAAACGTGCTGCTGATTACCGCTGCCTGGTCGAATGCCTTTGCTTTTTCCCATGGCAGCCCTTTTTGTTTCAGCTCTTGTTGCACATCGCGTGCTGTAAAGTCGATGCCAAGGCCAATTTCGTCGTAGTAACGATGTGCAAACCGTTGTTCTATGTTTTTGCCAATCCGGTTAATGCGGATTACCAGCTCAATTTCGTGATGAACTTCATTTGTCCAGTCGGGAATATAAAACGGATCGTTGTTTCTGAGTAGCGCCGAATCGGGTTTCATGAAAAATACCGGCTCTTCAGGTACATCATTATTCAGTTCCTGAGCGTGTGCTACATAATTTCTACCGATACAAATTATTTTCATCGTTTGTTTTCTTCAGGGCTAAAGCCCAAGTTTTTGTTGCTCCATTCAGCAGTCCCCAGCTTAAAAGCTGGGTTTGGTTTTTTTGGTTTCAGCCTCGAATAGTATCTAACACTGACTGATCAATTTACTGGGCTGAAGCCCGGTTCCTGCTTATTTGCTGTTCACCCACCAGCCTAAAGGCTGGAGTTAGTTTCCGATACTACACTTTCCGAATCCACACCTTCCGAAGCCACGCTAACCCTGGCTTGCAAGCCAGGGGGTTCAGGTACACAAAGAACCACGTCGGGCTTTAGCCAGTCATTTTTCCATCATTCGCAGTTTAATCTGGGTTAAAACCCTTTTTGTGTAAAGCGGAAAATCGCTGTTCATAATCCAGCCAAAATAGCCGGGTTGTTCTTCAAGAATTTTTTCAACAGGAACACCTTTGTTTTTTCCGAAGTTGAAAACCTCAACGCCATCTTCATTGAGAACAATTCTGCCTGCAAAATCTACATTTTGGTCATATGATGAAAATTCACTCAGTTTTTCCACATCATTTACAATGGGCATTGATTTTTGTCCCCTTTTATCTTCGTATTCAACTTCGCGATAGGTGTCGAGCTGCGCTTTCAGTACTTCGTAAGTTGCCTTTGTATCGGCCAGGGCACTGTGCGCGCCAATCAATGGTTTGTTGCAGTAAAATTTGTAGGCAGCTTCAAGCGTGCGTTTCTCCATTTTATGAAAAATAGCCTGCACATCAATAAATTTTCTTTTTTTGAAATCGATGTCCACATCAGCTCTTAAAAACTCTTCAGCAAGCAGCGGAATGTCGAACCGGTTCGAATTGAACCCTGCTAAATCGCAACCTTCGAGAAACTTTGCCAGGTTTTTGGCCACTTCTTTAAACGTTGGTTCATTAGCCACATCTTCGTTTGTTATGCCATGTACCCGGGTCGCTTCTGCCGAAATCGGCCTTTCCGGATTTACGCGATGCAACAGCTCTTCTTCCGTGCCATCGGGTTTTATTTTCAGCAAGGCAATTTCAACAATACGGTCTTTAACAATATCAATTCCTGTGGTTTCGAGGTCGAGGAATACGACCGGATTTTTTAAGTCTAACTGCATGAATTTTATTTTAAAAAGAAGGTGTCCGAAAATCAGTAACTGGCTTTTGGGACACCTCGTCCGCCGGAGGCGGAACATTTGCGATTTAATTTACTTTGTTTTATGCATTTATCATCATTGGCATTAAAAGCATCAGCACATCCTCTTCTTCCTCTTCGGTTTCAGCAGGCAAAAGCAACCCTGCCCGCGACGGATCGCTCATTTCCATGCGCACATCGCTAGCCGGAATATTGGATAATATTTCCAGGAGGAAAGTAGATTTGAAACCAATGTCAATTTCATCACCATCGTATTCACATTTCAGGCGTTCAACTGCCGAAATGGAGAAATCGATGTCCTGTGCCGAAACAACCAGCTGATTCTCGTTTATGCTCAGTTTGACCAGATTGCTGGCCTGGTTGGAAAATACCGAAACGCGTTTTACGGTGTTGTAAAATGCCAGCCGGTCGATAATCATTTTATTGGGATTATCGGAAGGAATTACCGAATTGTAGCTGGGATAATTGCCTTCAACAAGGCGGCAAATCAGTTTATAGTTTGAAAGGGTGAAAATGGCATTTTTGTCGTCGAATTCAAGCTTGACATCCACCTCCTCTTTTGGAAGGAGCCCGCGTAGCAAACTGGCTGGTTTTTTGGGCAGTATGAAAGAAGATTCAAACTCCGATGCCGCATCGGTACGCCTGTAGCGAACAAGTTTATGGGCGTCGGAAGCCACAAAACCCATATTTTCAGGGGTGAGTTCCACAAAAATACCATTCATAACCGGACGTAATTCATCGTCGGCAGTGGCAAACAGTGTTTTTTCAATTCCTTTCTGCAAAATACGGTGATCAACCGTCACTGTTGTTGCTGATTCTTCTTTAACTTCAGGAAGCTCGGGGAAATCTTCACCGCTTTGCCCCACAATACTGAATTTTCCGTTTTCTGAAAAAATCTCGATTCCAAAATTTTCGTCATTCACCTGGAAGGTGAGTGGTTGTTCAGGAAATTCTTTCAGTGTATCAATTAATAATTTGGCCGGAACAGCAATAGTTCCTTCTCCTTCGGTATTGTCGAGTTCCATGCTGGTAATCAGTGTCGATTCCAAATCCGAAGCAGTAATTATCAGATCTGTTTCGGTAAGCTGAAATAAAAAGTTATCCAGAATGGGCATGGTACTTTTGCTACTGATTACCTTACTGATAGCTGATAGGTGACTCAATAGATCGGTGCTTGAAACAACAAATTTCATACGTATAAATTATAGTTATTATTTTATTATTAGTTTTTGTAAAAAATGGCTTTCCCCCGAATAATAAAGTATTCTGTCCAGCCAGATATTTAACGGATAAACCAAGTAACGAATATACAAACTTTATGGATATTTCCCTATCCGTAAAACTTTCATTTTTCAAGGTTTTATGAACGGGAATAGCGATAGCGGCGTAAGACGTTGTAAATAACTCCAAAAAGGCCAACTGCCACCAATGGCAACAGTATATTCAGCCATTGCCAGAATGCTTTTTCTTCGCGCAACCGAACTTTGTCGAGCAACCGGAGTTTCTGGCTTCGGTTACGCAACTGCATAATCCCATTTTCGTCGTTCAGGTAGTACACAGTGTTCATTAAAAATTCCTTGTTGCCGAAAGTACGGCCCGAAACACGATCGTGACCCAGTTCCTGAATTTGAGGTGGATTGGTTGAGCGGTTCACTTTGTTGGCAATCATACCACCATCAGCAATTACAACCATTTTGTTTTCCTCACTTTGTTCTTTTACCACCGGAGTTTGAATATTCAGCGTTTCGGTCATCCGGTTTTTAAACACTGAGGTAAAAGTGCCTTCAAGCAAAACTCCAACGGGAATAAACGACTCGTTGAAAAGCTCACGGGCGGGCGGATTGTCGATGTTTCGCAGGCTCACGGTTGACGGCGACTGCACTGTTCGTGCGTACGGCGATGTGGAAAGGATTATGCTTTTTTCAACATCGTTGTTGCCCGAAACAGTATCAACCGAAGAAACAAATTCGGCGAAAACACGGTTTAAATTGCGGCTCAACGGGTGATTGTCGTTTGGCGTGAGCAAAGGGGAGTAATACCAGGGATGAAGCGTGAACTGAGGTTCATTTCCCTGCGGCGCTGTGTTTACCCGAATGCGGGCGCAATCCACATCCTGCAGCAGTTCGTAATTAAGGCGAATCCCATACCTGAAAAGCTGATCGTCGATATTCAAATCGCGCGGAAAAGCAAACGTCATGTAGCCTTTTGATAAACTGTCGAGGCTTACCTG
>JBNJGR010000217.1:0-4704 GCA_051747885.1 Bacteroidota bacterium
GGTTTCCTGAGGTTTTTGAGCTAAAGCAACCTGTAATGCCACGCCTCCCAGTTGCTGCATCATTCCCTGGCTCATCCGTTCGCTGCCATGTTTGGCAATGGCGTGGGCAATTTCGTGGCCAACAACTATGGCAAGTGCTGATTCAGTCTGCGTAATTGGCAATAAGCCGGTGTAAACAACTACCTTTCCGCCGGGCATACACCAGGCATTAACCGCCGGGTCATCAACAGTATTAAACTCCCAGTTGTAGCCTTCAATTACCGATTGTTGTCCCTGACTATTGTAATATTTCGTAATTGCATTTGAAATACGCGCTCCTACGCGGCCAACCATGGCCGCCTCTTTATTGGCCGGACTTACTACTTTATGTTCGGCCAAGAAAGCACTGTACTGGCTGGTAGCCATTAATTGCAATTCCGATTCGGGGACTAAACTTAACTGGTTACGGCCGGTCACCAGGTTTAGTTTACAACCTGTCAGAAAAAATGCAGCAAGCAAAAAAAGTATTATGTTCTTCATCACAAGTAAATTATCGATTATCCAATAAAATGTTGAAAGAAAAAAAATGTGGGCATTGCGCCCACATTTTAAAAACTAAACCTAACTAAACCAAACTATGGACAATCATGAACAATTATCCTATGTCTCAAAAACCTGTCATCTTCATTTTCCAGGCTTCTAAAAGATCTTTCTTCCCTGGATAAGCCGTAGAATTATTGCAATAACTGCAATTACCAGCAGAACGTGTATAATTCCACCTGCACTGTAACCTATAAATCCGATTGCCCAGGCGATAATCAGGATTACTGCGATGATGTAAAGTAAATTTCCCATGACTTTAATTTTTAATTGTTTCTTTTAATTTAATATCTGACAAATAGCCCATTCAACCGGTTTATCATTGGCAACATTTTCCTTCCAATAAAAACCACACGGAAATTTTATAAGAATCGTCCAAACTTTTGTTGATATTCTAACTTTTGGAACATTAGCTCTGTTGTGAAAAAATATTGATCTGGGCTTCATCATCATTTTTTATATTAATTCCGATTTATTCTTTGTAACTATCTTTAAAATTGGAAAATTCTTTTCCCAACTCATCCATATCGCGTTTAATTTCCATTTTAAAGGATTGCCATTGGTCGGTTTCACCTTCTTTATATTCGGCCAGTTTAATTCTGAGATCGTTGTTTTTTTCTTCCAGTTCAGCCAGTTTTTTCTCATAGAGAACCTTGTCTTCCTGGCTCGCATCCGCAATGCTTAATTTTAACCCGGCAATTGTTTTTTCATTGGCGCTGATTTGATTTTGAAAGTCTGTTTTGAATTGCTGAAATTCTGTGATTGAGTCCTGGTATGCCTGGTTCAAATCGCTTTTTGCATCTACAACAGCCTCTTTTGCATCCTGCACATTATCTTCGGCATTTTCAATTTTCTGCGACGATGAATTGCAACTTGTTAAAAAAATTCCTGCAATAAAAGCTGTTGCAGCCAGAGTGAATACTATTTTTTTCATTGTCTCATTTATTAATAATGCAATTGTTTTATTGCACTTTCAAAGGTATTTCTCTTTAGCTCCTAAATTGTTACATAACTTTGAGAATGATTTACATTATTCACACATTTTTAAGTTTTCGTCACTTCTGAAAAATAATTGTTTACCATTTTCCTTAAATCGACTCTGTTTATTGGTTTGGAGATATAATCATTGCATCCTGCTTCAATTGACTTCTCTTTGTCGCCAAATAATGCATAGGCAGTTTGTGCGATAATCACCACATCCTTGTTAAACTCCCGGATTTCACGGGTGGCATCATAGCCATCCATTTCCGGCATGTTTATGTCCATCAGCACCAAATCGATGTCAGGATTTTCCCTGCAAACTTCAACCGCTTCAACTCCGGTAGTTGCTTTTAAAATTTTCCCGGCAAATTCTTCTATCATTTTAATTATGAGTAATTCCGAAGTTTTATCATCTTCAACAATTAAAATTTTAAGTTTTCTGGTTACATTTTTTGTGGATTTATCCGATTGTTCAACCCGGGTTTCATGATTCGTTTCCTTAACCGGGCGGGCTGGTATGGTAAAAAAGAAAGCGGAGCCTGACGGATTCCCATCTTTGTCTGTATTATCTTCCACCCATATTTTTCCACCCAGCATTTCCACATATGCTTTTGAAATGGACAACCCCAGTCCTGCTCCTTCGTAAATGCGTTTAAAAGATTCGCTGCCTTGCCGGAACCGTTCAAAAATGATTTTTTTCTGTTCTTCCGGAATTCCGGGGCCGCTATCTTTTACATAAAACTCAATGAAATCGCCTTTCAATTCGTATCCCAGTTCAATGGAGCCGGATTGTGTAAACTTTATTGCATTTTTAACCAGGTTGGTGAGCACTGCATACAACTTTTCGTAGTCAGTTTTTATAATAGCCTCATTGCCAGGCAATGCATTTTTAAAAGAAAGTTGCAACTTCTTTTGCTCTGCTTCCAGTTTAAAAAAGTGATAAATGTACTCCACCTGTTCGTTTATATTTGTATCTGAAACAGAAACTTCAATTTGCTTCGATTCTATTTTGGAAATACTGATAATATCGTTTATAATATTGAGCATGCGGGTGCCGCTTTTTTCAATAATACTGATATAGTTTTGCTGCTCTTCACTTTTTAATTTTAACGTTTTAAGCAGACCGGTAAAACCCAGGATACCATTCATGGGTGTCCTGATTTCGTGGCTCATGTTGGCCAGAAAAGCCGATTTCAGCCTGTCGCCTTCTTCCGCTTTTTCTTTGGCTCTTATTAATTCGTTCTCAGCGATTTTGCGCTTTGTAATGTCCACCAGGGTAACCAGGCATTTTTCGTCGATATTACTGATTATGCCGTTAACGAGTATGTATTTCATTGAATCGTCGCCTGTTTCCAGCTTAATTTCGCAGGTTTCTTTTAATCTGTTTTTAAATATTTTTTGCAGGAAACGATTATAAACGGCTCTCGTATCAACAGATACAAAAAATCCAAATCTACTTTTTATCAGGTGCGAACGTTCCTTCCCCAACATACGTTCTGCACGAATATTCAAATCTATAATTTCACCATCCTTAGTCAGTGTCAGGTATCCAGAAGGGGCAAAATCATATAACTCGGTATATTTCTTTTCTGCAAGTTCTGCTTGCTCCTTTGCCCTTTTAAGTTCTTCATTTTGCATTTCCAGTTCCAACTCATGTACTTCAAGCTCGTGAATGAGTTTTGAAGAATCGGTTTCTGAACTTTTCTTTTTTTTGCCTACCAACAATTCTGCATTCTGGCGCAGCTTGTCGGATTTGTTTGCTGTTGTTTTCTTTTTAATCATATTGAAATATGTTATCGTTTTTCTCCAACTACTGGAAATCTTCCGGTCGGTTATCCTTCGTATTTTCTAAATAAAAGCGTTCACCTCCGCTGGCGGGCAAACAGGTATGGTAAAAAAGAATGTGGCGCCCGAAGCACTCCCGTTTTTGCCTGGATTGTTTTCCACCCAAATTTTTCCACCCAGCATTTCAACATAGGCTTTTGAAATAGACAACCCCAGGCCTGCCCCTTCATAATTCCGGGTTAGCGTTTCGCTGCCTTGCCTGAACCGTTCAAAAATGATTTCTAACTGTTCTTCCCGAATTCCGGGTCCGCTGTCTTTTACATAAAATTCTAAAAATCCGTCTTTTTTTAAGTAACCCAATTCAATGGAGCCGGTTTGCGTAAACTTTAGTGCATTTTTAACCAAATTCGTGAGTACTGAAGACACCTTTTCCTTGTCGGTCTTTATTGTTGAATCTTCATTGACAAGTCCGTTTTTAAAGGAAATATTCAATTTTTTTTGTTCAGCCTCCACTTTAAAAAAGCGATATATATATTCCACCTGATCGTTTATGTTCGTATCGGAAATTGTAATACCAATCTGATGTGCTTCAATTTTAGCAATACTGACGATATCATTAATGATATTGAGCATTCGGGCACCGCTTCTTTCGATAATCCTTATGTATTCCTGCTGCTCATTACCTTTCAGTTCAAAATTTTTAAGCAGGTCGGTAAAACCCAGGATACCATTCATGGGGGTTCTGATTTCGTGGCTCATATTGGCCAGGAAAGCTGATTTAAGCCTGTCGCTTTCTTCTGCTCTTTCCTTGGCTTCTATCAATTCCATTTCGGCATGTTTTCGTTCGGTAATGTCGCTCGAAATTCCTATGATACCTGCAAGTTTCCCATTTGAGTCGAGCATGGGTGTATCGGTTACAAATGCAGGAAAACTGCTTCCGTCTTTTCTTTTTACATCAAATTCTCCGGCCCATGTTTTTCCTGCGCTTAGTTTTTGCATGATGTCAATGGCTTGTTCATTGGATTGCCGGGCAGGTGTTAAATCCATAATATTTTGTCCCATTGCTTCAGAAGGTGACCAACCGTATATTTTTTCTGCAGCATTGTTCCAGTAAATCACTTTGCCCTGCAAGTCGGTAGCAATTACAGCCTGGCCTACATTATTGATCAGTTCAGCCTGAAATTTTATTTCGTTTTGTATGTTCGTACGTTCGGTTATGTCCCTGATATTGCATTGGATTACCTTAGTATGATTAGCCAGATAAACATTGCTAACGAACTCAACATGAATTTCACGCCCATCGGAAGTTACAAGCGGTAAATCATCATAGCGTACATACTCTTTTTGCTGCAATTCCAG
>JBNJGR010000218.1:0-4664 GCA_051747885.1 Bacteroidota bacterium
CAGGAAGAAATTCAGAACAATTATGAACAGGAAACCGGAAAAGTAATTGTAACCCGGTTCAAAAATCTGAACCCCGATGAAATTCCCGGAGTGCTGGTAAACAATCACGGGCCTTTTGCCTGGGGAACCGATGCGGACGATGCCGTACATAATGCAGTGGTACTCGAAGAGGTGGCGAAAATGGCTTTCCGCACATTGATGCTGAACCCCGAAGCAGAAATGGGAAAAATATTGCTCGACAAACACTTCCTCCGCAAACACGGTAAAAACGCATATTACGGACAAAAATAATTTCTTAAAAATATGAGCGAAAAATATACAATAGGTTTGGATTACGGTACCGATTCGGTCCGTTCGTTGATAGTGAATGTGGAAACAGGCGAAGAAGTAGCCAGTGAAGTTTACAATTATCCCCGGTGGAAAGCCGGAAAGTTTTGCAATCCACCGGTTAACCAGTTTCGCCAGCACCCAAAAGATTATCTTGAAGGACTGGAATACACGGTAAAAGAAGCTTTGAAACAGGCACCGGAGGGAGTTGCTGAGAATGTGGTGGGTATTTCGGTAGATACCACTGGGTCCACACCGGTAGCGGTGGATGAGAAAGGAATTCCTCTGTCGCTGACCGCAGGCTTTGAAGAAAACCCCAATGCCATGTTTGTACTGTGGAAAGACCACACCGCAGTGAAAGAAGCAGAAGAAATCAATCAGTTGGCCCGGAAATGGGACATCGATTTCACCAAATACGAAGGGGGAATTTATTCGTCAGAATGGTTTTGGGCGAAAGCGCTGCACATTATTCGCGAAGATGCAGGAGTTTTTAGGGCTGCTTATTCGTGGGTGGAGCACTGCGACTGGATTCCTGCAGTTCTTACCGGAAACACTAATCCGAAAACTTTGAAGCGAAGCCGTTGTGCCGCAGGTCACAAAGCCATGTGGCACGAGGCCTTTGACGGGCTGCCTTCCGAAGAGTTTTTAACGGCACTCGACCCGATGCTGGCCGGATTGCGCGAACGCCTGTACAAAGAAACTTTTACCTGCGATGTGGCAGCAGGAACTCTCTCGGAAGAATGGGCTGAAAAACTCGGGCTTCCTCAAAATGTGGCAGTGGGAGTGGGGGCATTCGATGCCCATCTTGGCGCAGTCGGCGCAGAGATTGAACCTTATTACCTCTCCAAAGTAATGGGAACTTCTACCTGCGATATGTTGATTGCCCCTTCGGATGAAGTGGGCGACAAACTGGTGAACGGGATTTGCGGCCAGGTTGACGGTTCCATTGTTCCGGGCATGGTTGGTCTGGAAGCCGGGCAATCGGCATTTGGCGATATTTATGCCTGGTTTAAGCAGGTGCTGGAATGGCCGCTGACCAATATTCTGGCAAAATCGGATTTAATAGATGAAACCACTAAGCAGAAGCTGATTGAAGAAACTTCGGATAAAATAATTGTTGAATTAAGCGAGGCTGCTGCAAAAGTTCCGCTGGAAGAAAGCGGAATTGTGGCGCTCGACTGGATGAACGGCCGGCGCACTCCCGATGCTAACCAAGCGCTAAAAGGCGCTATTACCGGACTGAATCTTGGCTCGGATGCCCCGCGGATTTTCCGGGCACTTGTGGAAGCCACTGCGTTTGGCTCAAAAGCCATTAACGACCGTTTTATGGACGAAGGCGTGCGCATTGACGGTGTAATTGCGTTGGGAGGAGTGGCCAAAAAATCACCTTTCGTAATGCAAATTGTGGCCGACGTGCTGGATATGCCCATTAAAGTGGCCCGTTCCGAACAGGCTTGCGCACTGGGTTCTGCTATGGCTGCTTCGGTTGCAGCAGGAGTTTATGCCAACACTTCAGAAGCACAGAAAAAAATGGGCGGAGGTATTGAAACCGAATATCATCCGATTCCTGAAAATGTGGAGAAATACAAAAAACTATATCAGAAATATCGCAAACTCGGTAAGTTTATTGAATTTGATTATTAGGCATTCGGAAGACTAAAAGTTGCTAATATGATGTCAAAGATAAACAATCAGGTGTTTTATAAATCTGTTATTGGTCCAAAGATTATATTAAGCATTAATTTCACCGTTCGGACAAAATGATTTCCTGGAGCATTTTTGTTTTCCATTGCACATCGTCAGTTATGGCATGTACCGAAACGGTGGCGCCCGAAATGGCGTCGATGTTTTTCCCCACTTCCAGTGTATCGCCAGAGGTTAAATTCCGGAACTGCCTCAGCCATCCACGGGCAGCTATTTCGTGCCCGTAGCTGGCCTGGTAGTTATACACTTTTACCGCCTGCACGCTGGCATCGGTGCCAAAAACAATCAGGTAATCGAAGTACTCCCCGTCGGCTCCGCTGTCTCCCTCTCCGGGCAGTGAGCAACCCCCGGCCCGGCAGGTTTTTACCCGTCCGTAATGCAGGTACCCTTCGGTGGTGGAATCGCTGTTGGACAGAATTCTGAAAAATTGGCCTGTTTTGCCGGGTAAAGCGGCGATGTTTTCTTCCGCCAAAACAACTTCATTTTTGCCAAATTGCTTTTTTAGCTCCCGTGAAACCTGGTGGGGCAGGTCATCCGGAAGACCATTTCCGAACGAAACAAATGCAGTGAATAGTAATGAAATCAGAAACAATTTTTGCATGGCTGTTGACTTTTAAAACATGATGCCCACGCCGGCGTTGAATGTTTTCACGTATTCGGTTTGCGCGGCTGATTTTACAAACTGAATGTCTGCTTTAAGCAATGCTCCCCGCGCCATTTCCCATTCCAGTCCGCTGATGATGGCTTGTTTGTCGTAAGCCGGATTGGGTGTCCCCTGTTCCATCGAATTTTGGGTGTTCCATTTTTCGTAGCGGACAAACGGGGTGAGTTCCGAATGCACGCTGGCTAGTGGCCGGAAAACATTATAGGCGGCCTCCAGGTAATAACCGGTGAGTGAACTTCCCAAATCATTTGGACTTCCGCCAATGCCGGCAGTAAACTGGTTGTACTGATCAGTATTTGAAATTCCGGCGTAGTAGTATTGGCCTTTCAGCTGAAGGCCTTTCACCGAGTAGCGGGCGTCGAGGCCCAGCATGGTAACCCCCACCACCGACGAATCGGCTGCTGCCACTGCCGCGTTATTATCTTTTTCAATTCCATGGTAGAGTGTACTTTGGGTATTTCCTGCATAAACCGATGCCCCCACGTTGAGGCCGCGAATTCCGAAATATTCCACTTTGCCGGCAAAATTGGGCGAGCTGAAAATACTTTCGGCGCCTTTTTGCCTGCCGCTGCGTAATCCGCTGCCACTTAAAACAGCGCCACCGTCGTAACTTTTAAACCCGTTCATCAGGTACGCCTGGTATTTTATCGATGCCGGCAGGATGTACCCCATAAATCCGGCGCCAATTTCGCGCCAGGTGGTGGGCGAAATATGCTTGTCGATGAGTGGCCGCTCCACTCCCCTGAACAGGTTGGGCTCGTGGTACTCATTGGTAATTCCCATGGGCGTGAGCATCAGCCCGGCCCTGAAATTGATAAAATTGTTGATTTTGTGTTGTAAAAAGGCCTGTTCTATATATACTTCTTTCACATGTTCAAATTCAATTTCAGAAATAAACTGCGTTTGGTTGCTGAAACTGTAACCCAGCAGCATAATAAAGCGGTGTACATCCATTTTGCCGTTCAGTTTCGTCTCCGAATCAAAAGGCTGATTGTAATGAACGCCGCCGTAACCGCCAATTTTTAAATTTCCGTCGGTGTATAGAAGACGTTCGGCTACGTTCAAATAGAGGTTGCCCGGTAAGCTGTCAGTAGATTGAGCATTTACTAAACCGGAGTATATGAACAGCAGGATAAAAATTAAATTTCGTGTCATGTTGTTTTTATTTAGATTAATTACCAATAAATTTCTGGACAAAACTACATGAACGAAACGGGGCCGGAAATCCCAAAATGTTGGGATTTTAATCAGATGAGGTCTTCGGGATTGATGTTTTCGGTGTCGATGAGGTTGTTAAGGATGGCGTAAACCGTTAATCCTGAAATGGATTTGATGCCGGTTTTTTCGGTGATGTTTTTCCGGTGGGAAATTACGGTGTGGATGCTGATGAAGAGTTTTTCGGCAATTACTTTGTTGGAATGGCCGAGTGCCACAAGTTTCAACACCTCTTTTTCGCGGGCTGTAAGTTCTTCGCTATCGCTGGACGGTGTTTGCTTCCTGGTTTTATTCAGGCAGCGCGAAACCATTTTTTGTAGCTGTACGGCCCCGGTTTGGGTGGTGATATAAAACTTGCAAAAAGGGAGTGGTTCATTACGATCTTCTTTTTCATTAATGAAATCAATCCATTTCACCTCGTTGTTTTTTTGCAGCAGCTTGTAATCATTGATTTTTTCGGCTGTAATATTCTCGCCGATAATAACAATTTCCCGGCCTTTTAATTCGCAAAATGCTTTAAGTTCTTCTGTTTTTTCCAGCATAATAATTTCAGCATTGAAATAACTGCGCAAAATGGCGTTTATCCCTTTTCGGATAATTTCCGAGGAGTGGATGATGAAGATCTTTCTGTTCATTTCAGCAGCTTGTTTTCAATTTCAATGGTTAAGGGCAGTAAAATTTTATCCTCAATCCGCGCATGATCTTCCAAATCTTTTTCAAAAAGGGAGAGGGTAATTAAAAAGTCGTTGCAGAT
>JBNJGR010000219.1:0-4657 GCA_051747885.1 Bacteroidota bacterium
GGACTACAAGGCCTGTTTTTACAACCGTTGAGCTAACTCGGTTTAAAATATTCTGTTGAGTTTACCAAAAGTTGAATCAATGCGGATAATATCTTGTCTCAGTCAAAGAACTCTCTTTATTACACCTCAAATTTAACGGTAAGCAACGGCATTTGCAAATAAAAAAGTAAGTTTAGAATCATTCCAGTGTTAAACATCTTTAAATGAAAAGATTGCTTTTTGGAATTATTTACCGGATTTTTCGAATAAGTTTAAATGAATTAATGCATCGAAGAGTTTTTTGAAAGCGTATTAGGAAGTAGTTTTTTGAAAAAATGTAAATTTGAGCATTATACAGAAACGTTACTGTACTTTTTTCCCAACAAGTTTATTTATCCAGGAGAAGAAGCTCACAACTATGAAGAAAATACTTATATTATTTGCACACCCCGCATTTCAGAAATCGCGCATAAATAAAAAACTGATTAGCGCAGTTAAAAACCTGGATGGCATTACTTTTAACGATTTATATGAAAACTATCCCGATTTTTTTATCGATGTAAAAAGAGAGCAGCGGCTACTGACGCAACACGATATTATTGTGTGGCACCATCCTTTTTACTGGTATAATGCCCCGGCACTTCTAATAGAGTGGATGGACCTTGTACTGGAACATGGATTTGCTTACGGGATGCATGGTCGGACACTGGAGGGCAAAAGTGTTTTGTCGGTAATTTCAACCGGCGGAAGCAAAGAGGTTTATTCCTCAGCAGGACGCAACCATTACTCGATGAACCAGTTTCTTGTACCTTTCAGGCAATCGGTCAATTTATGCCGCATGAATTACCTGCCCCCTTTTGTTGTTCATGGTTCGCATACCATAAAAAACGATGAAATTGATAATTATGCAGAAAAATACAAAAAGGCACTAATGTTATTGCGCGATAATAAACTATCGAAAACTAAGCTTGAAAATGCAGAGTATTTAAACAATTTAATCGACTAAAATGTATAACGAAGATTTTTTCTTTCAGGCATTAATATATCTTTTAGCTGCAGTGGTATCCGTTCCGCTGGCAAAAAAAATGGGGATGGTTTCAGTGCTGGGCTACCTAATGGCCGGTATCATTATCGGTCCTTTTGTTTTGGGGCTTGTTGGTCAGGAGGCAGATGAAGTAATGCACTTTGCCGAATTTGGCGTGGTACTGATGCTCTTCTTAATTGGCCTGGAACTGGAACCAGCATTGCTCTGGAAAATGCGGCGATCGATATTTGGACTGGGTGGTTTACAGGTTTTGATAACAACTATAGTTATCAGTGTTGTAGCCTCATTTTTCAACTTCGAATGGAACAAAGCAATTGGCATCGGATTAATTTTAGCCCTGTCATCAACAGCAATTGTGCTGCAAACTCTTACTGAAAAAGGATTGCTTCGAAATACCGCAGGGCGTTCGGCCTTTTCAGTTTTGCTTTTTCAGGATATTTCCGTTGTTCCTTTCCTGGCAGTTATCCCTTTGCTGGCCAGTTTTAACGGGCCTGCCCGCCTGCAGGAATCGCAGGTCGGACAACTTACAGGAGTCGCATCGCTTCCCGGGTGGGTACAGTTACTTATAATTATTGGAGCTATCGGGGCAATCATTTTCCTTGGCCGGTTTGTGGCAAAATACATTTTCCGTTACATTGCCGAAACCAATTTACATGAAATATTTACCGCCATGGCCCTGCTGCTGGTAATTGGCATTGCACTGGCCATGAGTGCAATCGGACTCTCCCCTGCACTCGGCACTTTCATTGCAGGCGTGGTGCTGGCCGACAGTGAATACCGGCATGAACTGGAAACCACCATCGATCCGTTTAAAGGACTTCTGCTAGGTTTATTTTTTATTTCAGTTGGAGCCAGCATTAATTTCATGCTGTTTATTGAAGATCCATTTAGAATTTTAGGTCTGGTTATACTCCTCATAGTTATCAAATTCATAATTTTATTGGTACTTGGCCGTTTTTTCAGGTTAAAAAAAGGATACGAATTTTTATTCGCTTTTCTTTTGGCGCAATCCAGCGAATTCGCATTTGTACTGGTATCATTTTCGCAACAAAGTCAGCTTTTTGAAGAAAAAACTGCCGGACAAATTTTATTGGTGGTTGCACTTTCCATGGCATTTTCACCACTGCTCATTGTTTTAAACGAAAAAGTAGTGAGCCCAATTTTGGAGCGATGGCATAATAAACTGGATTACGAAGAAGTTGAATCTGAAGACAACCCGATTATTATTGCCGGATTCGGCCGATTTGGTTTGGCTGTGGGGCGCCTGCTTCTGGCCAATAACTTTAAAGTGACTATTATTGACAGCAATCCGGCAAATGTGGAAGTTTTGCGCAAGTTCGGGTTTAAATTGTATTATGGTGATGTTACGCGCCCGCAGGTTCTCGAAAAAGCCGGAATTGCAAAAGCCCGCCTCATGATTTTAAGTATGGCTGAATACGACAATTCACTTAAAGTAGCCAAATACATACGCGACAAATACCCCAATGTGAGAATACTGGCCCGCGCAAAAGATATTTTCCATGCTTTTGAATTTGTGAAACTCAATGTAAAAACCGTGCAGCGCGAAGTTTTCAACTCCGGCCTGGAACTAGGGGCCAAAGCACTCGAACATCTTGGGTTTAACCGCTACGAGGCTTATCGTTCAGCACGTTTCTTTAAACATCATGAAGAAGAAGTTTTTATGAATCTCTATGAACATTGGCTGGAGGACCAAAACCGGTTCATACAGGAAACCCGCAGGTTCTCGGAACAGCTCTCGGAAACCCTGATGGCTGAAAGAAAATTTTCAATACACGATGCAGACTGTGCCTGGGATGTTGAGTCCATTAGAGAAGAAGAGGCAGGTTTGACTTCTGAAGAGGAGAAATAAATTAGAACTTTTCTAAATTATGATTTTGCAGAAAAAACTGAATTTTGGCATGTCTGGATTTGATTAAAACTATAAATTTGCAAACTGTAAATAGCAAAAAGACAGAATTACGAAAGCAATCATCAAACATAAGGCATTAGTTAAAGAGGCAACCGCCTCATCGCTGGTGGTCTCAATTATAAACCAGTCGGCTTGTTCAACCTGCCATGCTAAGGGAGCTTGTACAATTGCCGATTTTCAGGAAAAAGAAGTTGAAATTACTCCTGACGGACACAGCTATTATCCCGGGCAGGAAGTAACTGTTATTTTAAAAGAAGTGCAGGGATTTAAAGCTTTGTTTTACGGTTACATACTGCCTTTTCTGCTGGTGCTTGTAGCACTTATAACAGCTTCTTCAATAACCAACAACGAAGTTTTTTCCGGTTTACTGGCACTTGGCATTCTGATTCCATACTATACAACATTATATTTTTTTCGTCATATATTAAAAAAAGTTTTCAAATTCGAAGTGGAAGAAATCAGTTAACTTATGAGTATTACTGTTATCTATACAATAGCTACCCTAAGTGCAATAGGCACCTCCGCTGCCGTAATCCTTTTTTTTGTAGCCCAAAAATTTAAGGTGTATGAAGACCCGCGGATTGATGAGGTGGAAGAAGCACTTCCTGCTGCAAACTGCGGCGGGTGCGGTTATGCAGGCTGCCGGGCTTTTGCCGAGGCTTGTGTAAAAGAAGGTGACCTGGCCGATTTATACTGCCCTGTTGGTGGAAACGAAACCATGAACAAAGTGGCTGAAATTTTAGGTCTCGAAGCCGTAAAAAAAGACGCGCGTACCGCCTATATCCGTTGTAACGGTACCTGCGACCACCGTCCCAAAACAAACGTATTTGACGGGGCAACAACCTGTGCCATTGCCTCATCGGTTTACAGTGGCGAAACCGACTGCCAGTGGGGCTGCCTGGGGTATGGCGATTGCTACGATTCCTGCGATTTCGATGCCATTGAACTGCGCTCCGAACTGGGTGTCCCCCGCATTATTGATGACATGTGTGTTGCTTGTGGTGCTTGCGTTGATGCCTGCCCGAAGGATTTAATAGAACTGCGGAAACGATTCCCCAAAGACCGCAAAGTAGTAGTTTCCTGCCGAAACCAGGACAAAGGTGGCGTGGCCCGTAAAGCCTGCAGTGTAGCCTGCATTGGTTGTGGGAAATGTGAAAAAGTGTGTCCGTTCGATGCCATTACCATTGAAAACAACCTGGCTTTTATCGATTCAGACAAATGCAAACTGTGCCGCAAATGCGTTCCGGTTTGCCCAACCAACGCTATCATCGAAGAAAATTTCCCTCCGCGGAAAGTGAAGAAAGAAGAAAAAGAAGTGAGTACAGCAAAATAACTACCAGAATGTTAAAAACGTTCAAACCTGGCGGGGTGCATCCGCCCGATAATAAACTTTCAGCCGGCAATGCCATAAAGGTTTTGCCTCCTCCGAAATCAGTTTTTATTCCGGTTGCACAACACATCGGAGCGCCTGCAACGCCCGTGGTTAAGCGTGGCGACGAAGTGAAAACAGGACAATTAATTGCCAAAAGCAGCAGTTTTGTTTCCACGAATATTCACGCTTCGGTCTCGGGAAAAGTGAAGAGAGTAGATTTCGCGGCCGACAGTTCGGGATATCCCAAACAAGGCATTTTTATTGATGTTGACGGCGATGAATGGATAGATGAAATTGATCGCTCTGATGAATTGGTAAAAGATTTTGATTT
>JBNJGR010000220.1:0-4614 GCA_051747885.1 Bacteroidota bacterium
TTAACCATTTCAATTGTATTTGGCTATCATCAATTACAGCAACTGGGCGTGGTCTCCAGATTATTGTTCCGTCATCAATTAAACTTTCTTTTTCGCAGCTAAGAAACATCAGAATTAAAATCAGACAGATAAATTTTTTCATTTTTAGTTTTTTACTAAGACGTTATTTTAATTTGAAAGGTTGCGTAGAAATATTTTATCAATCATTTATCAACTCAATTGCATTAGTTATTAATCCGGGTTAACTATTTCACTCTTTCGGATTCGGTTTATAAGGTAATTTTGCCAGTTTTTCAACTTCGAGCGAAGGGAACCCAAACTCTGCCACCACTTTGCCCAGAATCAGGTAAACTCCATGCCCCCTGAACGGGTATTTTTTTAATGAATCCGGAAAATGAACAGTGTCAAAAAATTCACCTGTATAGTCGAGGAAAGTGCCAAAATGCATAATCTCTCTTTTGATGGTACGCACGTATTTTATGGTTACTAGGTTGCCGGTCATTTTTACCTTCCGGTCGATATTATTCGCGAGGTCTCTGGCCATTATTTGCCCCCTGAAGCTGGTTTGCAGCATGTCAAAACTGTTTACACTCAGCGGAAATCCCAGTAGTTCAATTTCATCGTAAGCATCTTCCAGCTTTTCGTGCTGAAACGCCGGCAATTGAAATTTTTTATGTTCGCTGCCAAACATGCCGGGTGTGTGGTGTTGTTTCGCAGGTTTTTTTAGGTGCAAATGAGCCTCCCACAAAAGCTGTGACTTTTGTTTGCCGGTGAACCTGAAACTGCCCAGCCTGATTAAAATTATCAGTTGCTCCTTGGTGATTGGAACCCGCTCTGTAAAATCAATAAGAGAATGGTAGCTTCCATGACAGTTTCGCTCATTAATCAGCAGTTCGATGGTTGTTTGCTCAAGGTTTTGTATATGGGTAAACCCCAGATAAATTGTAGTGCCACGGATGTGTGTCAATTCATTGCTGTTATTTACGCATGGCAGTTCAATGGTTGCGCCCTGCCTGCGGGCTTCATTTATGTACACCCATGAGCTGTAAAATCCTCCAAAGTTATTAATAACAGCCACCTGGAATTCCAGCGGATAATGCGCTTTCAGGTACAGGCTTTGGAAGCTTTCCACGGCATAAGAGGCTGAATGTGCCTTTGAGAAGGAGTAACCAGCAAAGGACTCAATCTGGCGCCAGACTTCCTGTGTGATTTCATCCGGATAACCGCGTTTCTTGCAGTTGCTGTAATATTTATCCTCTATCCGTTTGAACTCTTTCAGCGAGCGATACTTCCCCGACATGGCCCTTCGCAGCACATCGGATTCTGCCAAATCCAATCCTGCAAAATGGTGCGCCACTTTTATCACATCTTCCTGATACACCATTACCCCGTAGGTTTCTGCCAGCTGTTCTTTCATAACCGGGTGCAGGTACTTTATATTTTCGGGATTGTGAAAGCGTTTGATGTACTCTTTCATCATCCCCGATTTTGCCACACCGGGCCGGATTATGGAACTTGCAGCCACAAGGCTGATGTAATTGTCGCACTTTAATTTTTTCAGCAACCCCCGCATGGCCGGACTTTCAATATAAAAACAGCCATTTGTTTCGCCGTTTTTAAGCTGATTTTTAACTTTTTCATCTTCAAAAAGCTTGTCCGTTTTTTTGATATCGACTTCATCACCAGTGTTTTCCTGAATAATCTCCACCGCTTCCCTTATGTGGCCGATTCCCCTCTGACTCAGGATATCTAATTTTTCAAATCCCATTTCTTCAGCAATGTACATATCCCAGTGGGTGGTTGGGAATCCTTTGGGTGGCAAATCGAGGGCAGTGTAGCAGGTGATTGGTTTTTCTGAAATCAGTATTCCGCCTGCATGAACTGTGCGCAGGTTTGGAAAATCAGCCATTTGCATTCCGAGGGTGTTTATCATCCGGGCAATTTCATAATTGTTATAGTCATTTGCAGGGTCCTGTATCAGCAGGTCAATTTCTTCTTTTGGCAATCCAAATACTTTGCCCAGTTCCCTGAAAATGGATTTGTTTTTGAAGGTTGAAGTAGCGCCCAACAGAGCGGTATGGTGTTTTCCGTAGCGTTTGAAAATGTAATCCTGCACTTCATCGCGGTCTTTCCATGAATAATCAATATCAAAATCAGGCGGGCTGGTGCGTTTGGGATTTAAAAACCGTTCAAAATAGAGGTTGAGTTTTATCGGGTCCACATCAGTAATTTTCAGGCAGTAAGCCACAATGCTGTTGGCGCCGCTTCCCCTGCCTACATGGTAAAATCCCCTCGACATGCTGTAGCGGATAATGTCCCAGGTGATAAGAAAATAGGCCGAGAAACCCAGTTTGTTGATAATTTCGAGTTCGTGCAGTAATCGTTCTCTGGCAAGCGGGTTGTTCCGGCCGTAGCGGTAAACCAATCCGTCCATTGCCAGTTTGTGAAGCAACAGTTTATCGTCGTATTTCGACTGGCTGAAAGTTTGTTTGTTTTTAATCGTTGTAAAATCAAAATCAATGGAACAGGCCTCCATAACTTTTTCGGTATTCCGGATGATGCCGGCATGGTTTTGAAACGCTGATTTCAGTTTTTCAGTTGAACCCATTGTGTCATTTTGATGCGCAAACTGCCCGGGAACTAATTTGCTGATAAGTGTATTGTTGTCAATTGCCCGGAGGCTTTTGTGCAAAAACCAGCTTATTTTGTCGGTAACAGTCACCGGCTGCCAGATGAGGAGTTTATCCTGAAAATTTTTGTAGGGGGAAGTAAATAATCTGTTTAGCTGCGCCGGTTGTATCCCGGTAAATTCATAGTTTTTCAACTCACCCGGTTCTTTTGTGCCCAAAGGATAAATAATAACCACCTGGCTGAATAACCATCCGTCTGATGTGTACTCTTTTTTCTCCAGGTTGTGCCACGTGAGGTAATCATTCAACTCCTTAAAACCTGTATTGTTTTTGGCAATTCCAATAAACAGCAGTTCATCACCGTTTCTCACCTCAACGCCTGCAACAGGTTTTATTCCGGCAGCTTTCGCTTTTTTTACAAACTCCGGGATTCCCATCGTGGTATTGATGTCAGTAAGCGCCATTGCTTCCACCTGGTTCTTTTTGGCATTTTCGAGCAGCTGGTCGATGCTCTGGGTGCCATAGCGCAAGCTGTAATAGGAATGTACATTCAATAGCATAAACTAATTTTTAATTATTCCTGATGCTTTTCTGATGGCGTTTGCTCCATAACGTCGCCTGATTTTATCCATGGAGAGGTACAGCTGGATTTGTTTCTCGTTGTTTTCAAAAAGATTGAGTTGCTGAAACCCGTGAACCAAACCTCCCAGTTTTACTCCTATCAGCCGCACCAGCATTCGCCGGTGGTAAAGTTTTCTGAAAAGTGATTTGGCAGTATCGATAAGTACATGGTCGAATGAAGTGTAGGTCACTTTTTTTTGCAGGGTATGCGTGTCGTAATTGGCATACCTGATTTTTACGGTAACCACCGAGGCGAGCTTTTCTTTTTTGCGCAGTTTGAAACAGAGCTTTTCCGTCATTGCAACCAGGATTTGCTCCAGCATAACTGCATCGATGGTGTCTGTTTCGAATGTTTGTTCTGAACTCATTGATTTTTCTTCTGAATAGGGAACTACTTTGCTGAAATCGATTCCGTTTGCCCTGCGCCAGATTTCAATGCCGTTTTTGCCAAGTACACTCTCCATCATTTCTACCGGAATTGCGCCCAGTGTTTCAATCGTCGAAACGCCCATCGATCTTAACAGCTGGTACGTTTTTGCTCCAATCATGGGAATTTTTCGTATGGAGAGCGGGTTTAAAAACGGTTTTACACCGGGCTTGTCCACCTGTTTTTCACCGTTTGGTTTGGCCTCGCCGGTAGCAATTTTCGATACGGTTTTGTTTACTGACAAACCATAGGAGATGGGCAACCCTGTTTCGCTGATGATTTTTTGCCGCAATTCATGTGTCCATCTGGCTGAGCCAAAGAAACGATCCATGCCTGTGATATCGAGGTAATGTTCATCAACCGAAGCTTTTTCGTAAAGTGGGGCAGAATCGGCAATTACATCGGTAACCAGGCGCGAATATTTGGTGTACAAATCCATGTCGCCCCGGATAACCACAGCATCCCGGCATAAATTCAGGGCCATTTTCATGGGCATGGCCGAATGCACCCCAAACATTCTGGCTTCATAGCTGCAACTGGCCACCACACCTCTGTCGGATAAACTGCCAATGATAACAGGTTTGCCTTTCAGTTTTGAGTTTATCAGCCGTTCAACCGATACAAAAAAGGTATCTAAATCCATGTGTACTATTGTTCTGTCCTGCAACTGCATCTTATCCTTTTCCTGTTTTTTTATCCACTTAAATTTTTATCCGTCCTGACTTTTATTTAGTCAAAAATTCAGATTAAAAATTATTCATTAATTTTAATCCTGCAAAATTTTGTGATGGAAAAAATGGATTTTTAAGCGGGGCAGGGGGCTAACATTAAGAGACAGAACAGATTTCAGTTGCTTCCGGGGAAAATGCCTGTCGGTAAAATATTAAAGTGTTGAAACCGTAAAAAGGAAAGTTTATTTTGAAATTTTGTTTGGTT
>JBNJGR010000221.1:0-4591 GCA_051747885.1 Bacteroidota bacterium
GTACACCACCCTGACCGAAGAGGTGGAAGTGCTGATTTTATTGGGGTTGTTTGTCCGTAACCAGTTTGTGCTGTTTATGTTGTTGCTGCTGTTGGTGGTTGTATTGGTAGTTGTCTAAATTAAATATTTGACTCCGCAGGAGTCATATGCTTATAGAAACATCGTTTTCTATAAACCTCCGACCCCGGCTGGGGTCGAATCGTTTAGTTGTAAAAATAGAAGTAAAAAAACCGCCCTTGCGTACAAAAGCGGTTTATTATATGTAGAGTAAGTTACCGATCCGTGTTAAGCGGTACTGCAACTTACGGAAAAGCACCAACAGGAGTTGGCGCTTGTGTTTTTAGTCCAAATTTTAAATTGAAACTACTCCGGCTTCATTGGGCAAAGTAAGTTCATTAACGGCTGAATAAAAAATAAGTTTTCGTTTATCTTTGCGGTTAATTTTCAGAAACAACAAAATTTATTCATGAATAATAAAGAGAAAACAATTGCAGTTTTGGGTATTGGAAATGCCCTGGTTGACGTAATTAATGTATTGGAAAATGATGCTGTTTTAACAGAGTTTGGATTGCTACGGGGCAGCATGACCCTTGTCGATGCTGAATTGTCGCGAAAAATATATGAAACTACCGGATACAACAAACGCGAAATTACCACCGGCGGCTCGGCAGCCAATACAATTCATTCGCTTGCCAGCCTTGGCGGGCAGTGTGGTTACCTGGGTAAAATTGGCGACGATAAACTGGGAAAGATTTTCAGGGAAGAATTCGAACAAAAAAATATTGGTACGCACCTGCTGAAAAGCGATAAAGACACCGGCCGGGTGATGAGCCTGGTGAGTCCCGATTCGGAACGTACCATGGCCACTTACCTGGGCGCTGCTGCCGATTTGAAACCCATAGAACTTACCCGCGAAATTTTCAGCAACTATTCCATTTTATACATTGAAGGTTACCTGGTTCAGGATCATGAATTAATTGAAACAGCTATTGATTTGGCGCGGGCCGAAGGATTGAAAATTGCGATTGACCTCTCCAGTTTCAACGTTGTGGAGGCCAATCTTGGCTTTCTGCAAAAACTGATTGCCGAAAAGGTGGATATTGTTTTTGCCAACGAAGAAGAGGCGCTTGCGTTTACCGGTAAAGAGCCGCAGCAAGCCATCGATGAAATTGCAAAGGTTTGCGAAATTGCTGTGGTTAAAATTGGGAAGGCAGGGTCAATCATTCAACGCGGAAATGAACGGGTTAATGTGGCCACAATTGAGGCCAAGGCAATTGATACAACCGGCGCCGGCGATAATTATTCAGCAGGTTTTTTTTACGGGCTGGCCAACAATTACAGCCTCGAAAAATGCGGACGAGTTGCCGCCCTGGTTTCAGGGAAAGTGGTGGAAGTAATTGGGGCCAAACTGCCCGATGAACAGTGGCCCGGTATTTTGAAACAAATCAGCGAAATGGATTAACCTACTGCCTTATAAAAATTGGTTGAATCAAAATGTGCAATGAAATTCATTAGAGTAAATCCCCCTTTGAGAATGGGGAATTAACGGGGGATTGATTTGATGAATTTTTTTCAGGCTAAAACAATCCGTGAATTTGCGCATCGATTTTGTCGATGATAGAACTCAAATCCTCTTTGTTTTCGGTAAAATCGAGATTGTCCACATTTATTACCAGTAGCTTTCCCATTTTATAGCTGCCAATCCATCCTTCGTAACGTTCGTTCAGCTGTTTCAGGTAATCGAGACGAATGGAATTTTCGTACTCGCGGCCGCGTTTCTGAATCTGGTTCACCAGCGTGGGAATTGAAGCCCTGAGGTAGATTAACAAATCGGGTGGCTGGATGAGGCTCACCATTAAATCGAACAGCGCCTTGTAGTTTTTAAAGTCGCGGGTACTCATCAGCCCCATGCTGTGCAGGTTGGGCGCGAATATTTCGGCATCTTCGTAAATGGTGCGGTCCTGAATAATTGTTTTCCCCGATTTGCGGATGTCCAGTATCTGCTGAAAGCGGGAGTTCAGAAAATATATTTGAAGGTTAAACGACCATCGTTGCATGTCGTTGTAAAAATCGTTCAGGTAAGGGTTTTCGTCCACATCTTCGTAATGAGGCGTCCAGTTGTAATGTTTTGCCAGCAACTGAGCGAGGGTTGTTTTGCCGGCACCAATATTTCCTGCTACTGCAATATGCATTTTTAATCTGTTTTTATGAATTAGAAGGTAAATATAAAAAATTTATTCCTGTAGCATTTTCAAAACTTCATCAAGGTATTTGCGGTCGTTTGCCAGACGTGGTATTTTATTCTGACCGCCAATTTTACCGCGTTTCTTCATCCAGTTGTAAAACGTTCCTTTAGGCGCCACAACCAGGTGTATCATTTCAAGGGTCATGTCTTTATAGCGCTTGGCTTCGTAATCGGAGTTCAGCGATTGCAGCGTTTCATCCAAAATTTTGGCAAACTGTTCCTGGTTGGCAGGTTCGTTTTCAAATTCAATAATCCACTGGTGCGCCCCTTTCTGATCATCCCCCATAAAAACCGGGCCCGCGGTGTATTCATTAATAATTGCACCGGTTTCGTTACAGGCTTTTTGCAGTGCTTTTTCGGCATTGTCAATTATCACTTCTTCGCCAAACGCATTGATGAAATGCTTTGTGCGCCCCGTAATTTTTAATTTGAAAGGGTATTTTGAAGTAAACTGAATGGTGTCGCCGATAATGTACCGCCACAAGCCTGCATTGGTTGAAATTACCAGCGCATAGTTTTTATTCAGCTCCACTTCTTCCAGTGTAAGCACTTTCGGATTATCTTTTCCAAACTCTTCCATGGGTATAAATTCGTAATACACCCCATAGTCGAGCATCAGCAGCATATCGTTGGTTTCCGGATTATTCTGAATGGCAAAAAAACCTTCCGATGCATTGTAAGTTTCCATGTAATGCATTTGGTCCGAAGGAATGAGTTTCCGGTACTGCTCATGGTACGGCTCGAATTTCACACCGCCATGAATGAATACTTCCAGGTTGGGCCACACTTCCAGAATATTGCTTTTGCCGGTTTTTTCAAGCACTTTTTTCAACAACACCAGGTACCACGACGGAACCCCTGCCAGCGAAGTAACATTCTGGTCGAGCGAATTTTCGATAATATGTTCAATCTTTTTTTCAAACTCCGGGATGAGCGCAATTTTGGCGGGGGGTATCCGGATGATATCGGTCCAGAAAGGGACGTTTTCAATTAAAATGGCTGACAAATCGCCGTAATACGAGTTATTGCTGAAGTTGTTGATTTCGTGGCTGCCGCCCAGGGTAAGCGTTTTGCCCCAAAGTACATTTGTTTCAGGATAGTTGTTAATATAAATGGCAAACACATCTTTTGGCCCGCGCAGGTGGCAGTCTTCAAGCGCTTCTTTGGTTACGGGTATAAACTTGCTTTTGTCGCTGGTAGTGCCCGACGACTTGGCAAACCATTTTACCTCGCCCGGCCAGAGGAGATCGTTTTCCCCGTCGCGCAACCGGTCCACATACGGTCGAATTTCATCGTACGTTTGCAGCGGCAAAGCTTCCTGAAAATCATGAACTGAGCGTATTTCATTGTATTTGTGCAGTTTTCCCCACTCGGTATTTTTCGATTTATTCAGCAGGTTTAATAGTGTTTCTTTCTGAATGTCGTTCGGATGCTCCCGAAATAACTCTATCTGGTAATTTCGTTTGTAGTTGATCCAATTTATAACCGCGTTGAGTAGTGGCATTCCAGTCAATTAAAATTATTATTCAAAGGTAGAAATATTTATTTGCTGTACTTCAAAAAAATTATTTCTACTTTTACATTTTACCAATAATGTAAAGTAAAACAATGAACTATATTGACATCATCATTGGGCTATTGTTGTTGTTTGCAGCCATTTCGGGATTCCGAAAAGGACTGGTGGCCGAACTGGCTTCGCTTGCTGCACTTATTCTTGGTATTTGGGGGGCCATTGAATTTTCATACATTACCACCGATTTTCTTACCGAAAATTTCAATTTTGAAACGGAGTACCTCAATATCATTTCGTTTATAATCACTTTTATAGTAATTGTTATTTTGGTTCATATTGTGGGCAGTGCGGTAAATAAATTTATTGAAGCTGCCATGCTTGGGTTTATCAATAAGCTGGCAGGCCTGGCTTTTGGAATTTTACGTTCGGCACTTATTTTAAGCATCATTTTAATAGTTTTCGAGAAAATTAATGAAGATGTTGAAATTCTTTCGCAGGAATCGAAAGCCAAATCACAATTATATGAACCAGTCCGAAATTTTGCACCCGCACTTTTCCCGTTCATAAATATTTGGGATGATTCCGATGAACCCGGCAGGAAAGATGAAAATATTTTTGACAGCGTTAAAAAAGCGGTTAACGTTTAATAGAAGCGGACATTTTATATCTTTGCGCAAATTTTGCAAAAAATACTTTCATGAATTTTGTTAATGAGCTGGAATGGCGGGGAATGCTGCAGGACATGATGCCCGGAACCGAAGAACAACTTTCCAAAGAAATGACTGCAGCCTACGTGGGAATCGACCCCACTGCCGACTCGCTGCATATAGGGC
>JBNJGR010000222.1:0-4578 GCA_051747885.1 Bacteroidota bacterium
TTCAGGATATTCGGTTGTTCCTTCCAGCTTTTCTTTTGCCGCAGAATTAGTGCTTCCCGAAAATTGTGTTCCGGGTTCCAGAATCCAGGAGTTGTTGTTATACTTGGTTTTCACCTTGCCCTGGAAACACTGCACTTTAAGTTGTTTGTCAAAATCGGCGACTAAAAACCGTGTTCCCAGAACTTCAATATCCCCGTTGGCTGTTTCTACAGTAAATCCTTCCCCTTTAACTATTTCAAAATAAGCTTTGCCGGTAAGGGCCACGTGGCGTTTCCTGTAATATTTTCCAATCTCAATCGTGCTTCCATCGTGCAGAACAACGCGTGATTCGTCGGGCAACCTGTACGAAAATGTTTCACCTTCGGGAGCTGAAATGGTTTGAGTGGCAGTAAAAAAATAAAAAACAACCAGCAGGGCAACGGTTGCAGCAGCTGAAATTGCCGTTGCTGCAAACCAGTTAATTTTCCTGATTGGTTTTTCTTTAAACTTATTTTCCGCCTCAATTTTGTTTAAAATAGTGTCCAGTACTTCCTCTTTGCCAGAATTCGCCTTTATCTGGTAATGGCCAATCAACTGATTGGCCTTTTCTGAAATTGATTGATTATTTCTATACTTATCCATACGTGCAAAAAGTTTTCCCGGACACTTTTGTTATTACTTGTATAACACACTCAATACCCGCAGACGGAAGAATACCCTACTCCCAAAATCAGGTAAAATTTAAAATTTAAAATAAAATTCTGTTTATCAGAATCTTAGTGAGAAATCAAAACTTGATATTCAAAAACAATACCGGTGTAAAACCCAGTGCCGAAATATCAGAACGGACGGTCATGGAGCCGGAATCGGATGAAAAGCGCAGGTAATTTACTTCTACAATATTTTGGCGGTTAAACACATTAAGCAGCGACACGCCGGCACTAAATGAACTGAAACTGGTTTTAAATGATTTTACAAGAGCCAGGTCAAGTTGCGCAAAATTGGATGAACGAAAAAATTCTTCATCTGTAGTATTTTGGGCATATTGAGAAACTGGCAGTCCGCTTGCCAGCTGCCAACTTCCGGTAAGTGTCCAGTTTTTCCAGTTAACCATTTCGGTTAATTTAAAACGATGAGTACGGTCGTTAAATCCCGGGAACCAATTATTGCTGAAAACACCAACTGTTTGTTCTTCAGCTTTAGAAAAGGAATAGCTTAACATGTGATTAAAAAGAAAATGTTTTTTCTGAATAAACACATCAATGCCTTTGTTTCTTTCATTGCTTTCATGCGGATTATAAACAACAGTTTGTGTTTGTCCCCTGGTCACATCTTCAGCAAACAAGTTCACTTTTCCCTGTGTATTTTTCAGGTAGGCTTCCAAATCGATGAACCAGCCGTTTTTTTCAAACTTGCTTCCTAAAACATAATGCACTCCGTTTACTATTCCCTGTTGATCATCACCCGGCAGATACCAAATCCGGCTGTAATGTCCTTCTCTGTCGAAACGACGGATACCGGTTAAAAACTGATAATATATTCCACTCAGGAAATAAAACTTCAGATCCTGGTCTGGTAAAAATTCCACTCCTCCCCGTGGTTGCCAGAAAATTTTATTTTCGGATAAATCGAAATCGGTTCGCAGCCCCCATCGGAAGCGAAATTTTTCTGAGACATCTATTTTTTGCTTCACAAAAGCATTCAGCACCCCCATATTTGCACTTCGGGCAATTGAATCTACCTGCAATTCTTCCTGCAAACGGCTGGCAAAAAAATTATATTCAAAATTGTATGTAGTCCATCCTGCACCGGCTTCACTTGTAAAAATTCCTGTTTGCAGCTCCGTATTCCAACTAATCCTGTATTCTTCAATTTGGTTAAAACCATTATCGATATCATGTGTTTGGCGGGTATAAGTTTTTTCCCGGGTTTTTGCCAGTCCTTTTCCGACTCCTTTCCCCTGCCCCGGATTTTCAATTATTTCAGTAAACTCCTCCAGTTCACCGGTTTCATCAACCGCATCTTTCTCCCAGGCAGAAAAGCCAGCCGAAAGAAAATGAAACCACCGGTTATTTATCTGCCACTTCCAGTTCAGGCTCATTCCCAGGTTTTCACTTTTCATTCGTTCATTCCTGTAATAATCCCGGGTCTGAAGGATTTCAAAATCCCTGCTTTGCTGGTCTTTACCATACAACAAATTCAAATTGAATTCAAAATTTTTTGAAGGGTGAAAACTGACTTTGGCATTTACATCCTGGTATTTTACTGTTGGGATGATGGTAGATGTCACGGAGTTTTCGGCGGAGGAACCAACATCGTCGATAAGCCGGTAAAAAAGATAATTTTGCCAGCTGTCGATAAAAGAACGGCGCCAGGCAGCTGTCACAGAAAATTTATCTGTTACAGGAACGCTGGCCAAAACATTTGAGTTCAGCAGGTTGGCCGACATATCGATGTAGGGCCGTTTATTTTTTCCCGATTTACCAGTGAGTTCAATCAAACCGGAAACACGTCCGCCGTAATCCGCACCAAAACCACCCCGGGAAACGAAAGCCTGTTGTACAAATTTTGAATTCAGCACACTCATATTTCCCAACAAATGGCTGGTTTCCAGCACCGGAATACCGTCAAAAAGAACCAGGTTATCGGTAGGCGATCCTCCCCTGATGGAAAGTCCCGCTGTTCCGCCCTGCAGAAAATCAACACCGGGTATTAACAACAATGCATTGCCCATGTCGTCGTTCGATATTCCCGGAAAAGATGAAGACTTTAAAGGATTAAAGGCAATTTTATCCGGCCGGGGTAATGCCTGCAACAATTCCCGCTCATTGTGAACCACTCTCACGGGCTGCAACATAATTTCAGAAGGTTCGAGGTAAATTACCGCCGGCCTGGCCAATGATACAACCGTGTCGAGTCTCCTGTATCCCAGGTGGCTGAGATGCAACTTAACCGAATCGCTGGCCTCCACCGGAAAACTGAAAAATCCGAGCTCGTTGGTCATGCCTCCCCGGTGTTCCCCCCAGGCTACGTTGCAATACATCAGATTTTCACCTGTTTCTTTATCGTAAACATAACCCGACAAAGCAGTCATTTGCGGTTGTGTTGCCTCCGGAGGGTTTGCTGATTCTGTTTCGTGATACACCAGTACCCAGGTTCCGTCTATCAGGGTGGATGAAATGCCATACTCGTTTTTCAGTAAATTCAGGAATTGGTTTAACGTACCTTCCTCCAATGAAATGTGGGTTTCAATTTGGCGGAAAGTATTGGTATTAAAAGCAAACTTAACGTTGTAAACAGTGGCGACTTCTTCCAGTACTTCCGAGAGGGGTTCCCCGTTTGAAGACACGGTAATAACTTGTTGCTGGGCAGTTGCCTGCGCTATTCCCAACAGCAAAAAAAACAACAAAGCAGTATGTTGTAAAAATTTATCGAGGTACAATTTTAGTGCTTTTAAAAATCATCAAAAATATAAACGTCCCTAAACAATATGTGTTTTATAATTTTTCACCAAGCTTTTCTTTTAGAATTGCCAAAGCCTTGCTCATTTGTTTTTCAACTGCCTTTACCGAAACACCAAGATTCGTTGCAATTTCGCGGTAAGTTATTCCATCTATGCGGTTCATCAAAAAAACTACCCGGCTTTTTTCAGGCAGCCCGGCAATTGCTGCCTGCAACTTCTGATCATATTCTTTCATTTCCAGCTTATATTCGGGTGACTCGTTTTCAATTTTCATAAGAAAAGTCGATCGAAATTTGAGATCGTACTTTTGGCGGCGCACATTTTTCAGAAAATTGTTCCGGGCAATCGTAAATAAATAAGACTGGAGTGTTTCTGGTTTCACTTCCCTGCGTTTTTCCCATAACTGAAGAAACACATCCTGCACCAGGTCTTCTGACAACTCTATATCACCTGAAAGATAAAACAGATAGTTGCGGATATATTCGTAGTTTTTGTCAAATATATCTTTAAACCAACTTTTTGCATTTGAGTAATCTTTCATGAAAACAAGTTAACAATATCAGCGCCTCTTTTCTGAGAAACTCAAAAAATAAATTTTTAGTATGAATTTCCTGAGTTATGCTTAAAACGGTAAAATATTACGAATCCTAAAAAATGAAGTACACCCTTTTATCCACCATCTGATTATATGAATACCAGTAGTATTTTTGGTTCGACTAATATACCTTGTGGTCAACCTCCTGTATTTTCCAAAAGTCTGCTATTCTTTAACTGAGAACTTAAAAATAGTGGTTGAATTATAAACATCTCCCGGTTCCAAAAGTGTTGTGGGAAAGCTGGGTTGATTCGGACTGTCGGGAAAGTGCTGGGTTTCTAGGCAAAAGCCGGTTCGTTTTGTATATGCCACCCCACTGTTGCCAATTTCAGTTCCCTGTAAATGATTTCCTGTGTAAAGTTGTACTCCGGGTTCGGTGGTGAAAACTTCCATATACCTTCCGCTTTCGGGTTCATAAGCGCTGGCGACAAAGGCCAGTTCACCCGGCGCCTTGTTAATCACATAATTAAAATCGTAACCGGCACCGTATTTAAGCTGGGGATTATCAGCATCAATCCGTTCTCCAATGGTATGCGGCGAA
>JBNJGR010000223.1:0-1530 GCA_051747885.1 Bacteroidota bacterium
TGCTTTAGCATTTCCATTCGTAGTGTTTTCAGGCGGTTTCGTATTTCGTTCATTTTAAAAAATATTGTTTGACAAATGATTTAATTGACGGTGCAGGAATTTGCGTGTAATCGATTTCATCTTCAGCATAAAACCGGTAATCAAGGATGTCATCCATGGCAACCAGTCCGGTCACTGATTCAGGAATAACACGAAAAGCCATATCGAGTGTAAAGACGCTGTATCCCGAAAAAATATATTCGTTGGGGGCCGAACCAATGTATTCGAGCGATTTCACTTTCATCGAAAGTTCTTCTTCCAGTTCTCGTTTTACTGCATTTTCGGCCGACTCACCCGGATCAACAAACCCACCCGGAAGATCGAGCTTACCGGAATCGGGTTCCACAGCGCGGGTTGTCAACATTAATTTACCTTCTTCGTCGGTTACCAGCGCTGCAACAGCCGCTGCCGAATTGATAAAAAAATGAAAACCGCACTGATCGCATTTTAATGACTTATCGCCCGACTGATGAAAATCGGACGAACCACATTTCGGACAAATATTTAAAACGTTTAAAGGATGTGTAATCTGCATTAATCAATAATTTCGATGGCTTTCAGCCAGTTATAAAAAAGGTCGGGCCACTGGTCAGCGGGCTGGTTGTGTTTGGTAATTCCAAAACCGTGGCCGCCTTCAGCAAAGATATGCATTTCGGCCGGTACATTGTTTTCTTTGAGTGCCAAATAAAATTCAACTGAATTCCGGGGTGGCACACCTGAATCGTCGTCGGCCAATACCAAAAAAGTGGGTGGGGTTTCAGACGAAACATGCAGCTCATTGGAATATTTTTCCACCATTTCCCAGTTGTTTCCTTCGCCTATCAGGTTTTTGCGCGAGCCCATGTGTCCGAATTCTTCACGAAATGTAATTACCGGGTAAAGCAACAGCATAAAATCGGGGCGGCTGCTCATTTTTTCAACTTCAGCTTGAGCGGATGAATTTCCGTAATCAAAACGGGTGCCGGCGGTAGAAGCCAGGTGGCCGCCGGCCGACGAACCGGCAATTCCTATTTTATCCGGATTAATTCCCCACTCTGCTGCATTTTTTCGTACAATCCGCACCGCCTGGCGGGCATCCGTTGAAGGCACTTCGTGATAGCCATAAGGCAAACGGTATTTCAATACAATGCCGGCCACTCCCTTCGATTTAAGCCATTCCGCAATATCATATCCTTCGTGATCCATAGCTTCAATCCAGTAACCGCCGCCCGGACAAATAACCACTGCCGCACCGGTCTTTATTTCTTCATCGGGCAAATAAACATACATTTCGGCCTCGGAAACATTCCGCACCCGCACGCCATCGTATTTCTCCTCGGGCTCGGTCATTCCGTTGTCGTTTGGGGCACCGTCGGGCCATACTTTCAAAACTTTATCCTGGGCGAAAAGGGAGAATGACATAAAAAACAGGATTAGATATAAAATTGGTTGTTTCATTATTTAGATTTTTTAGATTCAAAACGAAAGTATCAAGTATTAAGTATCAAGTAT
>JBNJGR010000223.1:1630-4577 GCA_051747885.1 Bacteroidota bacterium
AAGTATCAAGTATTAAGTATCAAGTATCAAGACACAAGATACAAGACAAGAAACCTGGTCATACAATTTTAATTGGTTATCAATTATTTCATTCGTTTATAATTGTTTATTTTTAGCGGCAACTCATGGAACTCCCATAATCATGTTTCTGTGTATTAAATAACTTTTTATTGTGGTCGTTTCATTACTTTATTATTGCCGGATTTAATTTTGCTCGCAAAGGCGAAAAGACGCCAAGTAATATTATTTTGATTTAGAACCTACAAAGTAGTGGTCTTTTTCTGAGAACAATACGTTAAACGTAGTGAGCGAACCATAAATACGGGTGAGGTATTGTTGCAGGTCCACTTTTTCTTCATCGGTTAAAACTTTGTGGCTGTTAATGTTTTGCTCCAGTACACGAAGGCGGTCGCGCAACATTACAATTTTATGAAAGAAAGCTTCCACCGGAATTTCTTTTGGTTTCAGCTCAGGATTGGCAGGCTGCAGCAACATTTTTCCGCCGTGCCATTTTTCGCCCAGCGGAACTACCTCGCTTAAAGCTCCGTACTGGTCGAGCACGTAGGTAAGTACTTTTTCAAAATCGGTTACCGAAAGTCCGGTTTTTACGGGGGCTTCCTCATTCTTTTCCAGAACCGTTAAGTCAGTATTTCGTTTCGTGATTTCAATTTTGCCCCCTCGTTCAAAAAAAATCTCATAAGCGGTGAGGTTGTTTTTGCTGATAATTCCTTCGCCGTACCGCGGATGTTCAACGCGTGTTCCAACCGTTAATTCTTCCATTGCTTTTTAAGTTTTAAAATCGAAATATAAAAGTAAAAATAATTCAATCAGGAAAACATGTCAGAATAAAAAACTTCCAACCGTGTAAAATGTTATTTTTGCACGATGATTTTCAAATTACTGTTCGAAGGAGTTTTAATGGGTTTTCTGGCCTCTCTTTTACTTGGGCCTACCGGGATTCTGGTTATTCAGCGTACCGTAAACCAAAACCAGCTATCCGGAATATTCTCGGGGATGGGTGCTGCTGTTTCAGATACCATTTACGCCGGAATATCCGGTTTTAGTGTGGCAGTAATTTTTCATTTTATCCGTCAATATGAAATTCTTTTTAAAACCGGAATATCTGTAATTTTGCTGCTGCTGGGCGTGCTGATTCTGTTTTCCAATCCGGAAAAATATTCTCAAAAACAGCTAAATAACAGTAAAAACTATTTCAAAAATTTCATCACCACATTTTTGGTAGCAGCCTCCAATCCGCTGATTATGTTTGTGCATATCGCGCTGTTTGCGGGTTTTGGCATTGCGCTCGATATAAATAATCCAACCGGTGCACTCATTATTTTAACTGGTTTTTTGTTGGGAGCACTTACCTGGTGGTTCGGCCTGACAGGGGTAATAAGTAAATTCAAAAACAAAATCAGCAAAAGAATATTTCTGCAGTTTAACCGAATTTCGGGCAGCACTATTATTTTGGCAGTACTGGGATCGCTGGCCTATTTTTTCTGGTTTTAATTCGTTTATTTCAGGGGAGAATCCGGCTCACCGGCAAACATTCTGTACGACATTTTATCCAAAAAGCGGGGCATGAATTTAGACAGGAAAACAGTTAATTTTCCTTCAAGGAATGTTAAAACAAGCTGCCTTTTCCGTTTTTCCACCGCATTGTAAATATGGGTGGCACACTCTTCGGCCGACATCATTTTATTTTCGTTGCGCGGCGTCTCTCCCTGTTTGTCGCCATTGGCAGTAAGCGCCGATTTGCGTATCTCCGAAGCCGTAAATCCGGGAGCGGCCACCAGCACATGCAGGCCGGTTTTAAGGTTTTCAATCCGAAGCGTTTCGAGGAATCCACGCACGGCAAATTTCGAAGCTGAATAACCGGCACGCCCGGGCAATCCAATGTAACCACCCACTGAAATAACTCCCACCAGCGAGCCTTTTTGTTTCAACAGATAAGGCAATGCAAATTTGGTACAGTTTACCGTGCCCCAGTAATTGACATCCATTACCTGTTTGAGGACTTCCATTTCCGTATTGTTGAAAAGTGCGCGCATGGAAATTCCGGCATTGTTGATCAACACATCTATCCGGCCAAATTTTTCAACCGCTTTCTCTACCAGCTTTTTGCAATCTGACTCGAGGGTGACATCAGTTTTTACCGCCAAAACTTCGGTGTGCGTCAACCTGTTTTTCAGCTCCTGAAGCAGGTCATCGCGGCGTGCAGCCAAAACAAGACTCCAGCCTTCGGCTGCATACTTCTCAGCCAGCGCTTTTCCAATTCCCGATGAAGCCCCGGTAATTATTACAACTTTCTTTTGCATCATCCTTTTGTGCGGATTGTTATTACTGTATCACTTCCGGTTGCGAAAGTACGAAAAAAACAAAATTGGAAAAGAAAAGGTTTCTATTATAATCGAATATTAAAAAAATAAGTGCAAAAATGAAGAATAGTACCAGCTTTGGCGCCAATTTCGCCGTAACCGGAAATACAAAAAAACCGGCAGGTTCTTAATAAATTTGATGATTTGCTGCAGCAAAACTACAATGAAAAATCGAGTGGGAATATTACCGAACTCCGGACTTTGTATGAAATGGAACAAAAAAACCACCAAAGGCAGGGCACTAAGAAAGCAAACGACCCCAGCAAAAACAAACCATACTTCTATCGGCAATTCTGTTACTGCTGGTTTCGGGAAGCGTCTTTATCTTCTACCTGTTCAACCAGAAATTAAACAAAATAACCATGCATTGTATGGCCGCAACATGGAACTGACAAAAATTACTGAACAAGAACAGGTTGTTCAGCACGGCCAATCTTCTGTAGATAACGAAATGAAAAATACCAACTATGTGTTTTTTGAGGAACTTTTTGAACAGATTAAAAAATACATTATTCAAAATAAGCGCTACCTCGATTCCGGACTGAAGGTGGCCGACATCGCATCCG
>JBNJGR010000224.1:0-4510 GCA_051747885.1 Bacteroidota bacterium
CCCAAAACCGGGAATGGTATCGCCTGTCCAGCCGAACAAATCTTTCATCCATACGGGAATATCGGGCCAGGTAATAGAACTCAGGTATGCATCGTGACTAGGACGGTAATAGTCAACTTTAATAAAATAATCCTTCACATCGCCGTTCTCGGCAGTGACTCTCAGTATATCACCATTTTTAACGTCGGGGCGTTCAACTCCATCTACCCATACAAATTCCCAGTCTGCCTGGGGTGCTTTTTCAAGGTAGGTAAGCAATGAGTCCGTTCGTGTGGCATAACCAATTCCGAACAACCCACTGGTTATGGTGTCCATTTCCGGAGCATCAACCGTTACCGAGTAATATTCGTCTTCGCCTGAATTGATGTCATTTGAATAGAAACTTCCTTCCGGATCCCAGTCGGGTGCATATTTTGGTAAAAGAATATTGGCATCGGCTGCCGGTTCTTCTACTATTATATCGAAGGTTTCTGTTTGCAGGGTGTTGCCAGTAGCATAAACAGTTAACTGGTCTCCGGTACGTGCTGAATTGTAAGCCGAGTCTTCCCGGGCTTCTGATAAATGGTAATGCCAGGCAAGTCCGGGTACTTTCTCAAACTCGAACATAAAATCATCATTATTTCTCACTCCCCAGGGAGCGGTAATAATTTTATTGGCCCAGTCCACTTCCAGTACGTCCGACTGCAGCGTGTTTTCATCAAGCGTAACATCACCGTGGAATCCAACAGTCCAGAATACTGCCCTGTAGGGTTCCCAGTCATTATATAGTCGTGGAATTGGAATCCATTCCGAATCGTCAATATCGATACCCCGGGCTGCGTCGAAATCGGTGGTTCCCTGTGTAATGCTGGCTTTGCGTACCAGAATATGGGTTCCCCATGCGTTGGTTACACCTGCTACATCAATAGTAGGCGAATCCTCCTGGGTTCCGTCATCCTGTGCAAACAGTCCGCCAACCTGGTCAACAATAGCAGAGTCTCCGTTTTCAAAGTGTTGTTCGATGTACCAGGTTTCACGACTACCCCAGGTTTCCATAATGCCAAAATTGGGCGAAACACTGTCGGTAACTCCGGGAGACGCGTATCCTACATTCCCTTCCGGCATGTGTATTACCATATCGGCCAGATCCCACCACTCTTTTTTGGTGATTCGGCGTCCGAAAAAATCCGGTTTTAACGGGTGCATTTCTTCTGTAAACTCTTTAACCGCTGCCATTACATAAGTCTCTCCTGGTGCCAGCGTACGTTCTGGTAAACGCAGGTAATCATTTGAGCTTTCTGGTTCCCATGGGGAAGACCATGCGCTGATACGGCCAAACTCAAACTGGCTGATGTCGAGATCATCTTCGCCAACATTGGTCAGTTCCACGTACGACTGATCATTCCGGTCAACGCGGGTTTCAGTAATAATAAATGTTCGAATGGTATCCTGAGCATTCAGCATTCCACCAATCAACATTAAAAGAAGTAAAAGTTTTAATTTCATAGTACATAAAGTTTAAATGTTAAAAATTCATTATCTCTCAGATACAAATATTATAATTATTTGCGATAAAGCAACTAATTCATAACATTAAAAGTAAAAAAAATATTACATCGATACAACATATCTTACCTGTTTTTGTAGATAACCTTTCTTCCTTTTTTTTAAATTCTGTTATTTTTCACATTTATTTTTTTGAATTGCAAAATAATTTAAAACTATTGTTCTTACTGCTTTCTAAAAGGTTGATCATTTTTTTTAGTTAGAGGTAGCGTAACTCTCTATGTGTTAAGTACAATTTGAAAAATACAGAAATTGTTTTGCTAAGAGAAAGATGAGTGGCATAGTGGTAATAATGAATTTTAGTAAACAAATGTTTGAAACGAAATAATTTCAACTAACGAAGGAAGTTAATTGTTAATTTCCCAACTTTTATTTTTGCATGTATTTTCAGTTAAAAACATTTTAATCGTTTTTTTACCCTGACCAATTAACTAAATTTGCAATCACATTTAGAAAAGGAATAAATTTAAGCAAAATGGCATTTGTAACTAAAATACTGGGAAAAATTCTCGGCAACAAATCGGAACGGGACATCAAGGAGATATCCCCTTTGGTTGCACAAATTAATGAGGAATATGAGCGTCTGAACAATAAATCGAATGATGAATTGAGGGACGAAACGGATAAGGTACGAAGCACGATACAGGAAAGAATTGAACCCGAAGAAAAAGAAATTGAAAGCTTAAGAATTCAGGCTGAAGAGGTTGAAATACAGGAAAGTGAAAAGCTATACGAGCGGATTGACAAGTTGGAGGAAATAATAAATGAGAAAATTGAAGAAGTTTTAAATGAAGTTCTTCCCACAGCTTTTGCAATTGTAAAAGAGACCGCAAGCCGGTTCTTTGAAAATGAAACTGTTGAAGTTACTGCGCGCGACTATGATAAAGATTTTGCCTCCGAGCGCGACAGCATTTTCATAAAAGGCGATAAAGCATTTTGGAAGAACAAATGGATTGCCGGGGGAACTGAAATAACCTGGGACATGGTTCATTACGATGTTCAGCTGGTTGGCGGTGTAGTATTGCACCACGGGAAAATCGCCGAAATGGCAACCGGTGAAGGAAAAACACTGGCGGCAACTCTGCCTGTTTTTCTGAATGCCCTCGCCGGAAGGGGGGTGCATCTTGTAACCGTTAACGATTATCTGGCAAAACGTGATGCCGAGTGGATGGGGCCTATTTTTGAATTTCATGGCCTTACGGTTGATTGTATCGACAAGCACCAGCCAAACTCCGAAGCCAGGCGAAATGCCTACAATGCCGATATTACATATGGTACCAATAATGAATTCGGGTTCGACTACCTGCGCGACAATATGTCCATCAATCCCGAAGATTTGGTTCAGCGTAAGCCTCATTACTCCATAGTCGATGAGGTCGATTCAGTTTTGATTGATGATGCCCGTACGCCGCTCATTATTTCCGGACCGGTGCCCAAAGGTGAGCATCAGCAGTTTGAGGAGCTGAAAGGTTATGTTGAAAAATTGTACAAGGTACAGCGCGAGTTGGTAAACCAAATTTTTATTGATGCCAAACGGTTGCTTACTAAAGAAAATGCCACCGACGAAGAACGAAAAGAGGGGGGACTTTTACTTTTGCGTGCCCATAAAGGGTTACCCAAAAATAAATCGATAATTAAATTTTTGAGCTCAGAGGGCATGAAATCCATCCTGCAAAAAACCGAAAATTTTTACATGCAGGATAACAATAAAAACATGCACATTGTTACCGATCCCCTCTATTTTATTATTGAAGAAAAGATGAATTCGGTTGAATTGACCGACAAAGGAATCGACCTTATTTCAGAAGGGTTTGATGATAGTGAGTTTTTTGTGCTTCCCGATATGGGAAGCGCAATGGCCGAGCTGGAAAATTCCGGTTTGCCGGAAGAAGAAATCCTTGAAAAGAAAGATAAACTGCTTCAGGATTATGCTGTGAAATCGGAACGGGTACACACCATAAACCAGTTGTTGAAAGCCTACACCATGTTCGAAAAAGATGTGGAATATGTGGTAATCGACAACAAGGTGAAAATTGTTGATGAGCAAACCGGGCGAATTATGGAGGGACGCCGCTATTCTGACGGGTTACACCAGGCCATCGAGGCAAAGGAACGGGTGAAAGTGGAAGCCGCTACCCAGACATTTGCAACAATTACCTTGCAGAACTATTTCAGGATGTACCACAAACTGGCAGGTATGACCGGAACAGCCGAAACCGAAGCAGGGGAATTCTGGGATATTTACAAACTGGAAGTTGTGGTTATTCCAACCAACCGGCCTGTTGTCCGCGAAGATAAGGAGGACCTGGTGTTTAAAACCAAACGGGAGAAGTACAATGCGGTGGGCGATGAAATTGTTAACCTTAACAAAGCCGGACGACCGGTTCTTGTAGGAACCACGTCGGTAGAGATTTCGGAGCTGCTCAGCCGAATGTTGAAGATTAAAGGAATAAAACACAATGTGCTCAATGCCAAACTTCATGCACGCGAGGCCGAAATTGTTGCCGAGGCCGGACATACAGGTGCTGTAACCATTGCCACCAACATGGCCGGTAGGGGAACGGATATTAAACTGACACCCGAAGTGAAAAAAGCCGGCGGTTTAGCCATTGTCGGTACCGAACGGCATGATTCACGCCGGGTTGACCGGCAGTTGCGCGGACGTGCAGGACGCCAGGGAGACCCCGGTTCATCTCAGTTTTATGTTTCGCTCGAAGATGATTTGATGCGCCTTTTTGGATCTGGACGCATAACCGGTGTTATGGATAAACTGGGGCTGCAGGAAGGTGAAGTCATCCAGCATTCTATGATTTCAAAATCGATTGAAAGAGCACAGAGAAAAGTGGAAGAGAACAACTTCGGAATCCGTAAACGTTTGCTCGAATACGATGATGTGATGAACTCACAGCGCGAAGTTATTTATAAAAAACGCAAACATGCCCTGTTTGGCGAACGACTCGAGGTT
>JBNJGR010000225.1:0-4501 GCA_051747885.1 Bacteroidota bacterium
ACAGTTTTTCATTAAAAACAGATTAAAACATTGTGACATTTTTGTAAAAGATTGAATAAACATTCAAATAAATAAAATAATACAATGAAATACAAATAATTTAAATATTAATGAGTTATATTATGGTTTGATTAAATAATTATACAAACAATTAATATATACTTTAAGTTGAACATTTGCTTATGTGTAGAGTAAAACTTATATTATATCAGTTTATCATAACATTAAAATTTAAATTATGTTCTGAGGTTTGAAAATGCTTTATTTTGAAGCAAAAGGGTTAAAAAAAGTTAAAACACAATTAAGCATAATCAGACATCTTTTTCTTTTTAGAATGCAAAAATATCTATACAAAAAAAATGGTTTAATTTTTAGTGATTTTTATTTTCCATTCGCATTTTTCAGAAAGGGCTGAAAATGAACATTCAAAAAGATTAATCAATTGTTCAAAAAAAATAAATAATTTTTTTTATATTCGTACATTATTTTTAAAACTCCGGAACTGTTAAAGCTGTGGGACGAAAAAGTTTAAAAGAAACAAGGCAAAAAGAAATTGTAATTGGCTTTTACAAAGTAGCCAAAAAAGAAGGTTTAAAAAATGCTTCCATTGCCAAAGTAGCCGAGTGTTTGAAAGTTAATCCCAGTTTGATTATCCACTATTTCAAAACGCGCAAGGAACTTATCAATGCGCTGGTTGATTTTATTTTAAAACGCTATCTGGAAATTTACAAGTTAGACGGCGGTATAGATTCCAAAGAAAAGCTGCTTGCACTGATTGATCACCTGTTTTCGCGCAGCTGGCACCGGTTGTTCGACGATGGTGTGTTTTACAGTTGTTATGCAATGATTTACCGGAATCCGTCGATAAAAGAAAAATACAAACTTTTACACGATACTTTGCTTTTAAAATTCAGACAGTCGCTTGCAGAGGCTCAAAATAACAACATTATAGAAATTGATAACCTGGAAGAAACCACTGAAGTTATCTTTTCAATGGTTGACGGTGCCTACTTTTCGCTGGGTATGATTTCCGATTTGGAAGAGCGTGATCGGAAAGCAGCATTTTATAAACAATATGTTAAGCGCATGTTGAAATTAGCCGACTGACCACTAAATTCTTCAGGTTCCGGGATGTTCATTCAACATGTAATTTCGAACTTTTTCTGAAAAATTTATATCTGTATTTATTCCTTCCTCAGTGCCATTGGTGGTGAAATTTTCTGGGTCAGCCGCGATACTACGATTATGGTTATCAATCCACTAACCATAGCCAGTGTTCGGAAAGGAAACAACACCAGACCATCCTGAATCATAGGATATTTAATAATAATCGGAATTCCGAGCGTAGGATCGCCACCTCCCATGCGTAAAATAAATGCCACGGCAAAACCGGCAAGCGAACCAAGGGCGTTGGCTTTTTTGTCGAACAATGCAGTGACCAGTTGCGGGAACAAAAGCGTGTAAACAAAGTCGCTGCACAGGAACCACAAGGCATAAACACTTTTGATTTTCAGCGCTAAAATAGTTGCGGTTATTCCAATTATCCAAATGCTTTTCTTAATTACTTTTGTAAGGCTTTTATTGTTAATGTTCGGTTTAATAAGCGGACGGTAGATATTCCAGCTTGCCATTGATGATGCCGAAAGAATAGATGAATCGACCGACGACATCACGGCTGCTGCAATAGCGCCCAAACCCACTGTGGCAAGCACGCCTGGTGTTAAATAGCGGATTACGTAAGGTAATATAAGCGCCGACTCGGAAGGTGCACTTTCGGCCCCCAGTGCTTCCCATGATGGAACGGCGGTGCCGATTATCCCAATCATAACAGCGGGTATTGCTGCAGCAAAACAAACAATCCCGGCAATAACAGACAACCTTACCGCAGTTTTTGGGTCTTTTGATGAAAGGACACGTTGAAAGTAAACCTGCCAGGGAATACCGCCAAAAACAAGTAGAAGCATATTGTCCCACCAGTTGGGGTAATAATTGCCCAGTGCTTCACGTGATGGAAGTACAGAAGCAAAGTCGCCCATTTTTTCCTGGTAAATTGACCATGCATTGTCCCAGCCGCCAACACCTTTCAATGCAAATGGAATAACAATTACCAGGCCTACCAGCAGAAAGAATAATTGAATTACATCGGTTAATGCAACAGCCCACAATCCGCCAACTGCGGTATAAGCAATAGCAATGAGGGATGAAAGGATGATAGCGGTTTGGATATCGAGCCCCAGGATGGTGGCAAATGTTGCCCCCAGGGCAGTGAGGATGGCAGCCGTCCAGAATATTTCGCCCAGCAATGCCGGAAGAAAAAGTACTGCTGACATTTTTGTTCCAAAGCGTTGTGCCAGCGGGTCGAGCATGGTTTTAAACCTGTAGGTGCGCATTTTGCGGGCAAAAAACAGCCCTCCGATAATAAGACTTAAACTGTAACCCCAGGGTGCCTGTACCCACATTAATCCGTAATTGGCATCATGCGTGTACTCGGCTGCCCCGTTAATATAGCCGCCGCCCACCCAGGTTGCACTCATAGTGAAAATTGCAATCCAAAGCGGAATATTCCGACCGGCCAGCATTACTTCGACTACCGAACTTTCCTTTTTTAAATTGCCGGCGTATGTTCCCATGAAAAAAATGAGGGCATAAAAAACAATCATGGAAATGTAGCCCGGCCAAAATACATTGGAATCAGTAAAATAATAGAGAACCACCCCTGTAGCAGCTAATACTGTAACTAAAATAAGGGTTGGTTTCAGATTTTTTAAAAGAGCGTAAACTGAATTCATTTAAAATGTTTCAGATGAATAATTTAATTTTCTGGTTTCAATGGTTCTTTCCCGGCGATAAGATCGGCAGCTTTTTCGGCAATCATTAAAACGGGTGCGTAAATGTTCCCGTTGGTGATGTGTGGCATTACGGAGGCATCGACAACACGAAGGTTTTCAACTCCATGAACCCGCAATTGGTTATCAACAACCGCCATGTCGTCGTAACCCATTTTGCAGGTGCAACTTGGGTGATATGCACTTTCGCCTTCGCGGGCTACCCACTTCAGGATTTCTTCATCGGTCTCCACTTTTTTCCCGGGTTCCAGTTCTTCTCCCCGCAGTTCTTCCATGGCTTTGGTTTCAATCAACTGCCGGCTTTTTCTTACGGCTGCTATCCAGTTGCGCCGTTCATCGGGTGTTGAAAGATAATTGAACAGAATACTCGGATATTCATACGGATTGGCCGATTTTATTTTCACATTGCCCCGCACATCTGTGTTCATGGGGCCAACATGGAGCTGAAATCCGTGGCCTTTTGTGGGTACCGTTCCGTCGTACCTGATAGCCAGAGGAAGGAAATGGAACTGAAGATTCGGGTATTTTTTGTCGTCGTGACTTTTGATAAATCCGCCGGCTTCAAAATGATTGGTGGCACCTGGCCCTTTTCTTCTGAAAAGCCAGTTGAATCCAATAAACGGTGCTCTCCACGGACTAAGCGACGGGTATTCGCTAACGGGTTTTTTGCACCGCCACTGCACGTAAACCTCGAGGTGATCCTGCAGGTTTTCACCCACGCCGGGCAGGTGGTGAACCGGATCGATACCAATCTTTTTTAACTCGTCGGCATTCCCAACACCCGACAGTTGCAGCAGGGTGGGAGAGTTAATGGCTCCGCCGCAGCTGATCATTTCGCCACCGTAAACTTTTTTAACTTTTTCTTTGTGTTTAAATTCTACGCCAACCGCTTTTTTTCCTTCAAAAAGAATTTTGTGCACCATTGCCCCGGTGAGAATGGTGAGATTTTTTCTGTTTTTTACAGGGTGAATGTAGGCACGGGCAGCGCTCATGCGACGGGCACGGTAAATCGTTTGGTCAAATTTACCAAAGCCTTCCTGCTGCTCGCCGTTCACATCGTCGGTTAAAGGATAGCCGGCTTCCTGGACAGAATCGAAAAAAGCTTTGAAAAGCGGGTTTTTATTTTCCGGGATTGAAAGTTTCATGGGCCCTTTGTCGCCATGGTATTTGTCTGCTTTGGCTAACCGGCCTTCCAGCCGCCTGTAGTAAGGCAGGCAATGGGCATGATCCCATTCTTCGAGTCCTTTTTCGCGGCCCCACTTATCGTAATCTTCTGCGTTTCCGCGAATCCAGATCATCCCGTTGATACTGCTAGAACCGCCTAACAATTTGCCGCGTGGCTGTGCAATTTTCCGGTTATTCATGTGAGGTTCCGGATCAGATTCGTATGCCCAGTTGTAAAAGGTGCCATTCAGCAAAAAGCTTAATGCAGCGGGCATGTGAATTCGAAAGTCTAATGTATAATCAGGTCTTCCGGCTTCCAAAACCAGAACTTTATTTTCGGGGTCGGCGCTTAGCCGGTTTGCAAGTACCGCACCGGCAGTACCGCCTCCTATAATAATGTAATCGTAATTCATAAATGAAAAATATTATCTGTAAGGTGAATCAATCTTATCCATTTCAATATAAACCGTTTTAAGCTGTGTGTAAGCTCC
>JBNJGR010000226.1:0-4496 GCA_051747885.1 Bacteroidota bacterium
TGAACCTGGGAATGAGGGGCGCTACTTATATTACAGGAGAAAAAACCTACAACCACTTTGAGCCGCGGGCCGCATTAAAATTTAGGTCGCACACCGGTTTTTCCGCCAATGCTTCCTACACCCAAATGACCCAGTTTATCCACCTGTTGTCCAACTCTTCGCTGGGCATGCCAACCGACTTGTGGGTGGCGTCAACCGACGAGGTGAAACCGCAGAGTAGCCGGCAAATTTCATCTGGATTTGAGCAACAATTATCAAAATATGTGTTCGGTTTTGAAACCTATTACAAATGGATGTACGATGTTATCCGTTTTGAGGAAGGAGCTGTTTTTCTGAGTTCGCAGGATACAAAATGGAACGAGAACATTTCAGTTGGCCGGGGCAGGGCGTACGGTACAGAATTTATGGCCAAAAAAGTTCAGGGAAAATTGACCGGCATGCTGTCTTATACGCTGTCATGGTCCGAAAGGCAATTCAACGAAGTGAACCGGGGGCGCTGGTTCCCGCACAAATACGACAGGCGGCACGATATTTCGTTGCTGGGCGAATACCGGCTTTTTAAAAATGAATACCGGGAAAAATCTGTTTCGTTTGGGTTTACATTACAATCGGGCAACAACCTGAGCATACCCGATGTGGAATACGAAGGAATGTATTTGCCGGGAGGCAGCGAAAATTCGCGCGGTGTACCCGAGTGGCAGCAGGCAAAACAGTCGTTTGATAATCCCAACAACCTGAAAATGCCCGTTTTTCACCACCTCGATTTGGGCTACAACACGAAAAGAAAAAAACAGAATGGAAAAACTTACACCTGGTCGTTCTCGGTTTACAACGTGTATAACCGCATGAATCCCTGGTACTATTACAAAAACCCCAGTGGCAAGGTAAAGCAGGTTTCCATATTTCCGATTATTCCATCAGTTGGATTTAAATATACTTTTTAGGAACAGATGATGAGACACAAGACTGTTAGATATAAGATAAAAGACGAAAGGAAACTTTTTTGGAAAAGCATTTTCGCAAGTCTCGATACTCGATACTAAAATCTTGATACTAATATTTAAAAATAAAAAACATGAAAAAAGCATTTTTATTCACACTGACATTGTTTGCAACAGGATTATTGCACGGACAGGAGAAATTTGAAATTGGCCTGGTGGCTGGTGGAGGTTATTTCATTACAGGCGATATGGAAAATGAATTTGATTTTACCAACACTCTTTCTGCACACGGCGGGGTGTATTTTTTAAAACCGGTTTTTAACAGGCAGTTTGTTGAAACCGGCTTGCTTTTTAATTACAGGAAAACGGAGATAGATGAAACGTATCTAAGGGAGGATATGTCTTTAATTGGTGTGTCTTTAAATTCCCTGGAACTGCCCGTTAATTATGGCTTAAAACTGAACAATAACTGGATGGTAAAAGCGGGCCTTTCGGGAGCCTGGTTACTGGCTGAAAATATTGAGCGGAAAAAGTTCGAATTCAACGGGCAATTAGGCGTTGGCTACGATTTGAACCGCGTGAAAATTTTCCTGAACTACCAACAGGGCATCAATAAAACTGATTTTATGTTAAAAGACGGTGACCGGGGATTGTTTATTAAACACCGGAGATCGCTTTTAAAGCTGGATATAAATGTTCCAATTTTCAGATTTTAAACGATTCCCGGTTTTCACAGCACCGGCTTCAATTTTTTCATCCAGCCGGTCATGCGGTTTTGGGTGCCGATGTTGCCGGGCCCGATTAAAAGCAATCCTCCGTCGGAGGTACAAATAATCCGGGCTATCTGGTCTTTTACCGAAACAAATTTCAGCACCTTTTCACTTAGCAGGTTACCGTTTTTATCCACAAACAACAACCACGGACCAACGGAGCCGGTAAACGAGGTTTCGCACTTCCCGCCAGCCATGATGTTGCCATCGGGTAAAACGGCAAGGGCAGTCCCGCGTTCCGAACCTTCGCGGTTGTAATTTTGGGTCCAGAGAATTTTGCCGTTGCTGTCCAGCTTTCCGAGGAAATAATCATAATCAAAGATTTTTTGTTCGGGAGGGGCATCCGGGTTGTAGCACAAACCTGCCCAGCCGCCCACCAGCAGCGAATTGTCGGGCGAACAGCAAATACACTGTGGGGTAATTGATTTTTCAGATGACGGCAACAACGATTTCCAAAGCAGTTCACCGTCGGTATTTACCCGATAAACCTGGATGGTGGGTTTTACACCGGGAGGAGCTACCTGGCACGTAAAAGCAATACTTCCGTCACCTAATGTCCTGACTGCATAACCGGAAACCGGGAAATCTTCTGCAAAAGTAAATGAGCCATTTACGGTTCCGGATTCATCCAGTTTTTTCAAAACCACCTCCGGTTTATTAGAGGGCCCGTTAAACGTATTCAGCCACCAGACATTTCCTTCGTTATCAACGGTAACAAAAGTCCGTGCCAGAGCAGAAGGTTGCTCAGCTTCAGAAATCCACCGGACGGTAAAGTCTGCATCCACTGCAATCAATCGTGCAAATGACTCAGAGCCGGAAACAGAAGAAACAGCAGCAACAAGAAACCCCGAATTTTTGTCTTTTTCAATATTAAACGGGATGTCGTTCCCCGGATTCCCCCGAATTTTTGTTTGAATGGTATCGCCGTTTTCGTTGCATCGCAGTATCCAGATGTCGAATCCGCGCTCACCCGGCATTTCGCGGGCACCCAGCACTACAAAACCGCCGTCAGGCAATTCAACTGCATCGACAAAATAATTGGGAGCATTGATTTTCATCTGCCTCTCCCAAGCTAGTTCGGGTATTTGGGAAAATGCAATAAAAGATTGAAAAAGAATAACAGTGAGGAGGCAAAAATACCGATGGTTAACTAATTTATTCATGGCCGTTGATTTTAAGTGATTCAATTGCCCGTCATTATTACGATAAATACAGATGAATGTTCCGCAAAAAAATTTTATCGATTAGTTTTATATTTGAAAAAAAATTCATTCTTTTGAACTGAATTCGATACAAATGATTAAAAATATAAATACAATATGGCTTCCGTGGTGGGGTCTTCTTACTTGAAGTGAGGAGTTTATAGCCATATTGGTATTTTTTTAAGATATTTCAACATGGACCTGCTCCTCGAAAAGGGCAGGTTTTTTTGTTTGTGAAAAATGATAGAAGAAATAAAAAATAGCATTCAGAAAATAAAATCGCTTTGCGGAGAATTAAAAGTTGAAAAGCTTTGGGTTTTTGGTTCAGCCACTAACTCTTCTTTTTCTGCTGAAAGCGATGTTGATTTTTTGGTTTCATTTGAAAACCTGAAACCGGAAGATTATGCTGAAAACTATTTTTTACTGGCTGAAAATCTGGAAGAAATTTTAAACCGGAACGTGGATTTAGTGACAGTCAATTCACTGTCAAATCCCTATTTTATTCAATCGGTTGAAGAAAGTAAAAGGTTGATTTATGACAGACAGTCGATTGAAGAATACGTTGAAAAAATTGGTTTATTTTAATTTCTGAAAAACAAAACTTACAAAGAAACTGTTGCAGAAGAATTCGAAAGAAAATAGAAATGAAAATAAATAAAAATACAAACTGGTGGTGGCGTAACAACTTTTTACAATTACCGTGAAGAGAAGCACCGCTATGCATCAGCAGCAGAAAACGGCTCATCGAATCACGGTGAGCCGTTTTTTTTTGGGAGCCCCTGTCTGGCTGACTGTGAAAGACAGGCAGGCTGACCTCTCCTAAGGAGAGAAATAAGAAAAGAGAAGAAAGAAAAAAAATGGAATTTAAACGAATGTCGTTAGTAAATATTTTGACGTTGTCAGGAGCTTCGCACGCTGACAAGTCAACGGCACCTAACCTGTCAACGTCTTTAGACTTGACAGCGTTAACTAAACGACTTTGCAATATAAACTTTAAAAATTATCGTTTCCACCCCCTTCGGGGGATTTAGGGGGTCAGAAAATGAAACAATAACAATCAAAATAATAAAATGGAAAAACTAAATTTTAAACCTGTAGTTCGTAAAATCCTGGCCGACACGGTTACGCCGGTGAGCATTTACCTGCGTTTGCGGACACTTTATCCGAAAGCTATCCTTCTGGAAAGCTCGGATTACCACGGTCATGAAAACGCTTATTCTTTTGTGTGTTTCAACCCGGTGGCCTGTTTTACGGTGAACAACAGCGAGGTGACCCGCGAACTGCCGGGCAGGGAAAAAGAAAAGTTCATGCTGTCGGAAAAACGAAAACTGCACGACGAGCTGGATGGTTTTTTTCAGCTTTTCAATGTTTTCCCCGATGAAATTGAACTGCCGGCAAACGGACTGTTCGGTTACATCAATTTCGATGCAGTGCAGCATTTCGAGAACATTCAGTTTACTTCCGAAAAAAAGGAAGCGTATGAAATTCCGGAGGTGAAGTACTGTTTCTACAAATACATTGTGGCCATCGACCACCACAAAAACCGGATTCACATGGTGGAAAACCTGCAGGAAGGCGAAGAA
>JBNJGR010000227.1:0-4466 GCA_051747885.1 Bacteroidota bacterium
CCAGAATAAAAATCAGCAGCAGGTATATTAATTTATTCTTCTTCATGTTTCTATTCTTAAGGTTTTAAATTCAATCAATTAAAATGTAATTTGAACTCCAAGCGTGTAATTCCTTGTAATCGGGTAAACATCTAAACTTTGAATTCCCGGTTCAAGACCTGAAATATTTACTGTTGTAGGATCCAGTCCTGAATAATTGGTGAGTGTAAACACGTTTTTAACAGTTCCGTAAACCCTTAAGTTGCTGATGTATTTATTGGAAACCTGTGGTGTCCAACCCAGTGTCAGGTTGTTTAATTTCAGGTAATCGCCGTTTTCAAGGAAATAATCGGTAATTACTTTTCCTGAAGTAATGTGACCGTTACGGTCGTATGCATCTTCCAGTAAATTAACTCCTGGTTCAGCAACAAGGCCGTAATACATTTGGTACAAATTCAGGATTTGGTAATCGAACCTGCCTGTAAAATAAAGCATCAGGTCGAAATTTTTATAGGTAAAATTATTTCCCCATGCCAGTTCCATTCTCGGAGAACCATTCCCCAGATAAGTTTTATCAGAATCGCTGGCCTCATTCGATGCATCAATTTTTTCAGTACCAACTTCTCCGTCTTGCCATACTAGAATTTTCCCATCATCGTCAACGCCGGCATATTTATACCCGTAAAAGCTTCCTATTTCCGTATCGTCTTCGAGCCTCTGGGCATTTCCAGGATTACCCGGTGACGGCAGCCAGTACCTTTCCATATAACCTTTAGTGAAAGTTTCGTTGGAAAATTTATCGAGTTTCGATTTTATATATGAAGCTGTAACGTTTGTGGAATAGGTAAAATCGTTGGTTTGAACAGCATCCCAATTAACCATTAGTTCCACACCGCGCGAACTGGTTGTTGCCACGTTGGTGAAAATCTGGTCGTGGAGATATGGTGGAACTGGTGCATCGTAATTAGAAATTACATCTTTTCCCTTGCGGATAAATGCATCAAAGCTACCTGAAAGGCTACTGTTGAACAGTTCAAAATCAACACCAAGGTTATACGAAATCTGTTTCTCCCATCTTAAATTCGGGTTGGGGTTATTGGCCGGGCCATACACCTGAATCCATTCCCCCTCGTCGTTTTGCCATCTTCCGTAGCCGGTATAACGTGCCAAAGAAGCATAGCGGCCAAAACCGGAACGACCGGTTTCACCGTACGATAACCTTACCTTTAAATCATCAACAGCAGTACTTCCTTCGAGCCAGGGCATTTTAGAAAGCCTCCATGCAGCGGAAGCCGCAGGGAACATCCCCCATTTGTTGTCTTTACCAAATTTTGAATTTCCCTCATACCTCATCGAAGCTGTAAGAAGGATTAAATCGTCATAGGAGTAGTTGGCGCGGCCAAAAAATGCAATGGTCTTTTCTTTGCTTCTCCACGAATCCATTCCGAGGCGGCCTTCTTCAAGATTCCATTCCCCTGCACTCAAATTGTTATACTTAAAGGCATCGGAAATAAAATCCATATTCTCAGCCCAGAAACCAAAATTATTGAATTCCTGGTAAGAATAACCCCCCATCACTTTCAGGAAGCTTTTGTCAAATTCGGCAAAATAGTTTCCAATCCATTCAATGGTATAATCTTCCCATGATTCACTTTGTAAACGGGCACGTCCGGTACGCATGTTGTCGATCGATTCCTTCGCTTTCGAAGTATAATATTGCCTTCCATAGCTCAATTGCTTCTGGCGGGCCAGTTTAATCTCCGTATTCAGGTTCTGAAGCAGATTCATTTTTATATTGAAATCGATGATTGAATATTCCTGGTCGGCACCGTCTTCACGTTCCATCAAATCCTGAATTGGATTATAAGTTGCGTAGCCGTACATGCGGTAATAACCTGAAGGTTCATCCTCGTCGTAAACAGGAATGGTTGGATTCAACTTAACGGCCTGCTGGAATACACCGTAATTTGTATTTTCCTCGGCAACATCTTTATACGAGAGATTTCCGCTGAGTTCGAGAAAACCATCTAGGGCTTTCTGCTCGAAACTTGCCCTGATACCTGCTTCCTGACGTTCAGATGCAATGTCGATAGCAGTTTTATCGCGGAAGTTGGCAGAAATTCTGAAAATGGTATTTTCGTTACCACCGGATGCAGAGATATAGTGATTCTGCCCAAAATTATCTTTTCGCAACAGCTCATCGTACCAGTCTGTCCGTGCTCCCCTGTCAGCATCAATTTCTTTCTCCAAAAATTGTTCAGGAGATAGAATATTTGGTCTTGCAGCAACTCCGTCATGATCGATATAACTATCGTAGGTAATTACCACATCGCCCGATTTTCCGCTTTTAGTTTCAATCAGAATAACGCCATTGGCTGCTCTTGAACCATAAATTGCAGCAGCCGAACCGTCTTTAAGCACTGTCATCGACTCGATATCCTGTTGTGCGATATTGCGAAGATTACCTCCGGGAACACCGTCGATAATAATAAGCGGGCCATTGCCTGCGTCGATTGATGAAGAGCCGCGAATCTGCACGTTGGTTCCGCTGTTAGGGTCGGCTTCAGCAGTATTTGAGATTGAAACACCTGACACTTTTCCGTCCATCATTTGTAAAGGATTATTTACAGCGCCTTGTAACAAATCTTTTTCAGAAACACTGGAAACTGCACTTGTCAGTTCGCGCTTTTGAATTGAACCGTATCCCACAACAACTACTTCGTCAACATCAACTGTTTCATCCTGCAATGTTACATCTATAGTTGACCTTCCGGCGATCTCTTCTTCAACCGATTGCATCCCCACAAAAGAAAACTGGAGCACTTCAGCACTTGCCGGAACTTCAAGCGAGTATTTCCCGTCACCATCAGTTACTGTACCAAGGGTTGTACCTTTTACGACCACGGTTACTCCGGGCAATGGCTGTCCTGATCCATCAGTTACCGTACCGGAAACAGAACTTTGCTGATCGGCAGCCTTAACGGCTTCGGCCTCCTTTTCATTCATCTCTTCCGGATACAAAATAATGTGCCGGTCGTGAATTCCGAATTCAACGCCTGTGCCAGTAAAAATCACATTTAATGATTCTTCTATGGTTTTTTCGTTGATGTCAACGGATACTTCCCTGTCGAGATCAATATAGCCCGGACTGTAAGCAAACCGGAATTCCGACTGACTTTCTATGGCATCCAGCACTTCGGATACCTTTGCATTTCGCATTTCGAGCGAAAGTTTTGTGGATTGACTGTAAACACTCGCAGAAACCTGCATCAACCCAACTAATAAGAACAAAAATGTTAATTTCATAAATCTTAAACATTTGTTCCAAAATGAGGGGATTTTACTCCCCGTAATTCGGATTTTCTTCATAATTTTACCAATGATTTAGTTTATAAATAATTTATTTATCATTTGCCGATGATAAATAAGACCGGGAGTGTTACCGCACTTCCGGTTCTCTTTTTTTATCAGTCGACCTTTCTCTTTTTTTCTTCGTCAACTTTTAATTCAATAACATCTTCTTGCTGAATGGCTTTCACAGGTGTAATTTGCTCCATTACCCTTATGATTTCTTCCAGCCGTTCGTTTTTTATGGTAAAAGTGTACCTGAAATCTTCTATTTCCTGATCGTAAACAAATTTCTGGTTATACCTGATTTCCAATCGTTTTACCACGTCTTTCAACGGTTGATCATAAATGTTTATCATCCCTTCTTTCCATGCGGTAAAACGCGAGGTATTTACATCATTAACTTCCAGGGCTGTATTTTCTTTACTGAATTGTGCCCTTTGCCCCGGTTTCATTCCGGAAAAAGTTGTTTTGGCCACCGGGTTAACCAGTTCAACGACGCCCTCTTCGAGTATAATATCAATTGATTCTTCCCATGAATAGGCGGCTACATTGAATTTGGTTCCCAAAACTCTGATATGCAAATTATTGCAATTAACAACCATCGGCAATTCTGCATTTTGCTCCACATCGAAATAGGCTTCGCCGCTAAGTTCAACTTCACGGTTTTGCTCAGCAAAAAAATTGTTGTATGAAATCCTGGAGCCGGAATTGAGCCAGACAAGAGAGCCATCGGGGAGTTCAACTTTTGAAATTTGTCCGTTTTCGGCAATAACACTGGTAGTGGTTTCCTGAATGCCAGAGGAAGATTTTCCTGAAAAATACCAGACTGTTGATCCTAGACTAAGTGCAAAAAAGAAGATGGCAGCGTACCTGAAAAATTGTTGGATTTTTCGGGATTCCTGCCATCTGTTGTAACTTTTTTGCCACAATTTTTCCTGAAGCCGGTTCCAGCTCTCCTCGCCACCAACGGTAAACTGATCGTTCTTCAGGCCTTTTCTCCAGTCTAACTTATAACTATGAAAAACTATGCGATTCTTTTTTTTTCGAAGCCACTGTAACAATTCTGCTTTTTCAGAATCAGTTGCCGAACCTTCAAGGTATTTATAAGTTACTGTTCGCATTTTATGTAATATCAT
>JBNJGR010000228.1:0-4409 GCA_051747885.1 Bacteroidota bacterium
TTTGCCCAATCGCATCTTTCATTCATTTTCAATAATTTTGGTGAAAAAGTTAAATAAAATTAACGAACCTTCCAGCTGTTTTCATTTAATATTATTTTTGTTGGTTCAGGAAAAAGAAAATGAAGAAACAAACGCTTATATTGTTTTTACTGCTCACTACTGTTTTTACAGCAGAAGCACAGCTCAATATCGATCATTACATCAGGGTAGGCCGTACCCGCATTTCAATTGGTAATTATACCGGTGCCATTGAATATTTCAATATCGTAATAAAATTCAGGCCCCAACTTCCCGAAGCTTACTTCTACCGCGGAGTGGCCAAGCATCAGCTGGAAGATTTCCGCGGTGCCATACTCGATTACGACAAAGCGATTGAAATCAAACCCTATTACCCGCAAGCTTTCATGAACCGCGGTATGGCTTACCACAACCTGAAAGAATACGAAAAAGCAATTGCCGATTACAACAAAGGCCTGGAGTTTGACCCCGAAAACGAGAACCTGTTTATTAACCGGGGTATTGCAAAACTGTCGATGGAAAACGTTGACGAGGCGATTGAAGATTACAATAAAGCCCTTGATATTAATCCAAAATCGACCAATGCACTGATGAACCGCAGCAATGCAAAAATAATGACAGGAGATACCGAAGGGGCAATACGCGATTTGAACAAGGTCATTATTAACCGTCCGCATTTTGCAGGGGCTTACCTCAACAGGGGACTTGCCCGTTTTGAAATGGAAGATTATGCATCTGCCCTGCGCGATTATGACCAGACCATTCAGCTCGATCCGGAAAATGCCCTGGCATTTAATAACCGCGGAATTGTGAAACACAAACTGGAAGATTATGCAGGGGCAATTATGGATTATAACATGGCACTGAAATTAAATCCGGAAATGGCCAGTGCCTATTTCAACCGTGCCATGGCCCGTGAAATACTGGATCGCCCGGGATACGAAAATGATTACCAGATTGCCGCCCAGCTGAATCCGCAATTCGATTTGGAAAGCCGCCGCCTCGATGCACAGCAACTGGCACAAAACCAACAAAGCCAGGCAGGCCAAAGCTCCGGCTCTTCGGGCCAGAGCCAGCAACAGACAGCCAGCCAAAACACATCACAGCAATCGGGTTCCGACAATGACGCACAGGACAACCAGGCTGACAATGAGGAGGAAACCGACGAACAGCAGCAACGCCGGCGCAGGCCAAATCTGATAATTCAGGACACCCGCGATCTTCCCTCCGACGAAGAAGAAGTTGACGACGGCCGGGTTCAAAACAGAAATATTGAAATTGATTTACAACCCATTTTTATTGTTTCTGCATTCGAAAAAAATGCAGTCGATTATACCCGTTTTCAGTACTATAATCTTTCAATCGACAGATTAAACGAGAAAAACAACTACAACCCGATGCTCTCACTTACCAATAAACAGGTGGAAGAATACCAGGAAGTTTTTGAAAATTTCGTGTTGTATTTTAATGCAAGGCTTGGAATAAATGAAACCAGCCACAATTACCTCAACCGCGGATTTTTTCACAGCCTGAACGGCGACTACAATGCGGCACTTGACGATTTTGACAAGGCTATTGAAATGAATGAGGAACAAGCAATTGCCTATTTTTCAAGAGGCAACTGCCGCTATAAAATGCTGGAGGAAATTGAACAACTCGAAAGTCCGTCCGACGAGGTTACGGTGCCCATTGGCAGTAACACAAATAATTTAGCCGATGATGATCCTATTGCCATGCCCGAGTACCAGAAAATACTGGACGATTACCAAACGCTGCTTTACCTGAATCCGCAATTCTTTTTTGGTTATTACAACCGGGCATTTATTAAGCTGAGGTTGAAAAATTACAAAGGCGCCATTGAAGACCTGAACAGGGCCATTGAGCTGGAGCCTGAATTTGCAGAAGCTTTCTTTAACCGCGGGCTCACCAAAATTTTCCTGAACGACATTGAAGGAGGCGCACTCGATTTAAGCCGTGCAGGAGAACTGGGAATTGAAGGGGCTTACAATATTATTAAACGATACGCCAATTAACTTTTTCGGTGGTATCATATTCCAAATCTCAAATAATTAATTTTACCTTTGAGTGTGTGACCTTTCATCAGATTATTAATTTTTTTACCTGAAAAAGATGAGTGCAAACCAACCACTTGCCGAACGGCTTCGGCCAAAAACACTTGACGATTACACCGGACAGGAACACCTTGTAGGCAAAAACAGTGTGTTGCGAAAAATGATTGAATCAGGCAACCTCTCGTCAATCATTTTATGGGGCCCTCCGGGAGTTGGAAAAACCACGCTGGCCAGGATAATTGCCAACACGCTCGAACGCCCGTTTCATACCCTCAGTGCCATTAATTCAGGCGTAAAAGATGTACGCGAGGTAATTGAGAAAGCCAAAAAACAACAGTTTTTCAACCGGCCCAACCCCATTTTGTTTATCGACGAAATCCACCGTTTCAGTAAATCGCAACAGGATTCGCTGCTTGGAGCAGTAGAAGACGGAACCATCACACTCATTGGCGCAACCACCGAAAATCCTTCGTTCGAAGTCATCTCCCCGCTCCTCTCCCGCTGCCAGGTATATATTTTAAACTCACTCGACAAAAAAGACCTTCTAAACATTGTTGACACTGCCCTGAAAAAAGATGTGGAACTGAAATCGAAATCAATTACGATTAAAGAAGACAGGGCTATGCTGCTCTATTCCGGGGGCGACGCACGGAAATTGCTCAATATTCTCGAACTGGTTGTACTTTCTGAAAAAAGCGACAAAATTGAAATTACTGATGACAAAGTAATTGCCTGCCTGCAGCGAAACCTGGCTACCTACGACAAAAAAGGCGAAATGCATTACGATATCATTTCAGCTTTTATAAAAAGCATCAGGGGCAGTGATCCCGACGCGTCTGTTTACTGGCTTGCCCGCATGATTGAAGGTGGCGAAGATGTGAAATTTATTGCCCGGCGGCTGCTCATCCTCGCGTCAGAAGACATTGGTCTGGCTAATCCCAACGCGCTGTTGCTGGCACAGGGGACATTCGACGCCGTGCACCAGATTGGCTATCCCGAAGCGCGGATTATCCTTTCGGAATGTGCGATTTACCTGGCTACATCGCCCAAAAGCAATTCGGCTTACATGGCCATTGACGAAGCCGTTGCGCTGGTGAAAAAAACCGGCGATCTTCCGGTGCCTTTGCACCTCCGCAACGCACCGACCAAACTCATGAAAGAAATTGGCTACGGAAAAAATTACAAATACGCCCATTCCTACGAGGGCAACTTTGCTGAACAGGATTTCCTCCCGGAAGAAATTCAAAAAGAACGCATTTACCACCCCGGAAAAAACCCGCAGGAAATTAAAATCCTGGAACGGCTGCGTAACTGGTGGGGAAAACGGTTTTAAAGGAAGACTTTGAAAAGTAGTTAGAGTAAATAGTCAAGTCCCATTTAAACGACAAATTCTTCCCCTGCCGGGGGCCTTCATCTTTGCCTTTCTGCCCGTCCAGGCGGGCAGCAACCCAATCTTTTACTGAGAAAAATATACTCCGTCCGGATTGTGAAATTTATACTTTCTGCTCATGAGTTTCTGGTTAAGCAAGAGGCACGGATTACAAATTTGTGGCCAGCAAGGTGTAGTTCAACATGGACTCATCGCTGAGCGCTGCGCGCCGCTCAGAGTCTATTTATTAGCTGCTGGCTTTTATTCATTTTTTGATTTATATCTAACTCCAAGTTTAAAATTCAACCATCCAATAAACCATGGGTCAGCACTACCCATTGCACCGAATTCTTCAAAACCTGTAATCTCTGGATTTAATGAAAATACTGTTGAAACTCTTTTTGAAATCACTTCATCCAACTGAAATTCTAATATAAAACCAATTCCGAGTTTGTTGTTAACCCAGTAGTCATCATTAAAAGTCCCACTTTCGATTTGACCATTTGCAATTCTTTCAGTGCTTTCTTTTATTTTAAAGTAATTTAATCCTATCTCGGGTCCTAAATACAATTTTGATTTTGGATTATTCACAAGTCCGAAAGCATAATTTAATTTTAAAGCAAATCTTTTGTTATTTGCGTCAGTTTCTGTAATACTCAATGATGACGGGTCATAATTGGGGTGATATATATTATCATAGGTAGCACCGTACAAATACTGCGAAAATGAAACCCCCAATTTGTTTTTTGTTTTAATAATTTTATTGTACCCCAAAGAATACCCAAAACTATTTTTAAATGTTTTTGAACTACTACTGGCAAAAATGCCATTAAATTCAATGTCTTGACCGAAAAGTGACGATGTCAAAAACAAAATTGTGAATAGTATTAAAGGCTTTTTCATAGTTGATTATTTTGTTGTTTGTCTTTTTTTAAGCTTGCTGGTAACGG
>JBNJGR010000229.1:0-4392 GCA_051747885.1 Bacteroidota bacterium
CATACTATTAAAATTGTTTATTTTTAAAGGTATAGTATGGAACTCGCATGTATTTTAATCATTCTCTTGGGTGTAAATATTTTACATGCTCGTTTCATATTACTAATTTTTATCACTAAAAAATAAGGTAAAATTAGACAATTCAATCAGGAATTACATGTTTCTGAAGGTGTTTTTATCAGATATTAATTCATTGTTTTTTCAAACAGGCAAAAAAGTTATTTTCATTCAGTCTGAAAATACATTCTTACATTCCTTGTTTTTGTGTAAAAAAATTATTTCAACACCTGTAATTTTTTCATTATTAATAATTTCAAATTCAAAAACTGAACAGCTAATTATTCCCTTGTGTTTTCTGCCAGTTGATTTAGCGATAAAAATAGAATTATTAAATTTATTTTGCATTTATTAGCGCTTAAGTAAAGGCCTTATTTTTATTTTTGCACGTCGAGCCACAAGGTGAAGCATTAAATTCAGAAAACATTTTGTATAAGATACTTATTACATACCTGTTCGTATTTTTTTCTCTGCTTGGTTTTTGTCAGGAAACGGAAAGTTTAACTCCGGTATTGGAAGTTCCACAATATGACACTGTGGACAACCGGAACGTTCAGCCTGATACATTACAGGAAATTGGCGGGACAGTCATTGATACTACCGCCGCTGATTCGCTTGTTGCTCCTGTAATAGAAGCTCCCATCGATTACAATGCCGAAGATTCAATAATTGTTTCTTTCGACGGACAGAAAGTTTTTCTTTATAACAATTCGCAGGTTACCTACCAACAAATTGAACTGTCGGCTTATTTCATCGAGCTCGATTTGGAAACCAAAGAAGTGTATGCTGAAGGAATTCAGGATTCAACCGGAACCCTTGTGCAAAAACCTGTTTTTAAAGACGGAAACGAAGAGTTTGAATCGAAAACCCTGCGGTATAACTTTGAAACTGAAAAAGGGATTATAACAGAGGTGGTTACTGAACAGGGCGATGGTTTTGTGCACAGCCAACGCACCAAGAAGATTTCTAAAGATGCTTTTATTCTAAGAGAGGGCAAATACACCACCTGCGATGCTGACCATCCTCACTTTTACCTGCATCTTACAAAGGCTAAAGTTATTTCGAACAACAAAATAATTACCGGTCCGGCCTATATGGTTTTGGAAGATTTTCCAATCTATTTTCCCATCCTTCCGTTTGGCTACTTTCCCAATACTCCTACCTATTCTTCAGGGATACTTGTGCCAGCCTACGGTGAGGAACAAAACCGCGGATTCTTTTTACGCGACGGGGGGTATTACTGGGCTGCCAGCGAATATTTCGATTTGGCACTTCAGGGCGATATTTACTCCAAAGGTTCATGGGCTTCGAAATTAAATACAAATTACCGGAAGCGCTACAAGTTTAGCGGGGGTATGAACCTGCAATACAGTGTAAATGTTCTTGGTGAAAAAGGAAGAGAAGATTATCGGAAAACACCACAGTTTTCAATCCGCTGGAACCACAGCCAGGATGCCAAAGCCAATCCGAACCAGACTTTCTCGGCCAGCGTGAATTTATCGTCGAGCGGTTATGAAAAATTGAATTCGTATTCATCCCAGGAATATTTGAGGACGCAAAAATCGTCGAGTATTTCGTTTACCAAAAAATTTGAAAATACACCTTTTAATTTATCGGCCAACCTACGACATTCACAAAATTCAAGGGATTCAATCATGTCGTTGTCACTACCTGAAATGACATTCAGCATGGGGAAAATTTATCCTTTCAGAAAAAAGAATCGCAGCGGTGCAATAAAATGGTACGAGAAATTGGGTATTAATTACAGCGGAAACCTCAGAAACTCGGTAACCGCCAAGCAATCGGAAATTTTGAACCAATCGTTTACCCGCGACTGGAAAAACGGGATACGGCACAATATTCCCATTGCATTGCCCAGTTTTAATTTGTTTAATCATGTGAATTTCAGTCCGGGGTTCAGCTACAACGAAAAATGGTACTTTAAAAAATACGATTATTCATACAACGAAGGAGCTGATTATGATAGCCCTCCAGGTGTCCCCAGTTCGGTGAAAGTTGACACTATTACCGGTCTGAACCGGGTTTACGACTATTCGTATAGTGTGAGTGCATCTACAAATATTTACGGGATGTTTTTGCCTCGCAACTCGAATTCGAAAGTAAAAGGGATCAGGCACAAAATGTCACCATCGTTTAGTTTTAGTTACCGTCCCGATTTTGGCGCCGAGCGGTTTGGCTACTGGCAGGAAATTCAGGTGGACTCAACCGTGCAGTATTTCGATGTTAATGCAGGCGGCATTTATGGCGGATCTCCCGGGCGCGGAGCATCGGGCTCGGTGTCACTTTCATTAAATAACAATCTCGAAATGAAGGTGCTTGACACCAAAGATACCACGGCCAGCGAGGGTGAACAGCAAACACGAAAGGTGAAAATTATTGATAACCTGAGTTTCGGGACTTCCTATAATTTAATTGCTGACTCGCTGAACCTTACTCCAATCAGTATTCGTGCACGAACAACTGTTGCAGGTGTGAGCATCAACATGGGAGGTGTGCTGGACCCCTACATGGTAAACGATGATTACCAAAAAATTCATAAATATGTCTGGAACGAAAAGAGCGGACTGGCCAAACTGGGGAGGTTAACGCGTGCCAATCTCTCTTTTGGGATGAATTTCCGCTCAAAGAAAGGGGAGAAGGAAGCTGACAGGAATAAGGAACTTGTTGAAGGCGAAAATATTTTACCCGGTGAGTATGAAGAGTATGTTGATTTTAATATTCCGTGGGATTTTGGTTTCGATTACAGTTTTAACTATACCGGCCCCACCAGGGCAGCACCGGATGGCAGGTTTTCGCAAACAATAGGTGTAAGAGGAAACGTAAACCTGACCGAAAAATGGCGGATTAGTATGAATACCAACTACGATATTATGGCCGGTGAATTTGCCCACACTACTTTTAACGTTAACCGCGATTTGCATTGCTGGCAAATGTCATTCAGTTTTGTTCCGTTTGGTTTTCGCAAAAGCTACAGCTTTACCATCAACGCCAAATCTTCAATCCTGAAAGACCTGAAAATCCAGAAACGACAAAGTCATTACGATAATTTCTAAAACCTGTAATTATGAAGAAAGTTATTTCTACACCCAACGCCCCGCAGGCGATTGGCTCTTACAGCCAGGCAGTGGAAGTAAACGACACGTTGTACATTTCGGGCCAGGTACCGCTCGACCCCGAAACCATGAAAGTGGTGGAAGGCGGAATTAAGGAGCAAACCCACCAGGTGATGAAGAACATTGGCGCAATCCTCGAAGTGGCCGGCTACAGTTTTTCTGATGTAGTAAAATCGACCTGCCTGCTCAGCGACATGGCCAACTTTAAAGCCATGAACGAGGTATATGGAGAGTTTTACGAGAAAGACCCTCCGGCACGTGCTGCATTTGCGGTAAAAGAATTGCCGCTGGGTGTTTTAATTGAAATTGAGACTGTGGCCGTGAAATAAAAAAAGGGTTCCCTTTCGAGAACCCTTTTCAAATATATTTCAAGGTTTTTTATTCACCCACTACATCAAACTCCAGTTCAACGATAACGTCTTTGAAAAGTTTGATTTTTGCAGTGTAAGTACCTGCTTCTTTAATACTGTCGGTAGGTAAGGTAATTTGTTTGCGGTCAATTTCAAATCCTTTTTTGTTGATAGCTTCTGCTACCTGGATGGTATTTACCGAACCGAAAATTTTACCGGAAGAACTTACTTTGGCGCCAATGCTAACTTTCTTGTTCACCAGCTTGTCGGCAATTGCCTGAGCTTCTTCTCTTAATCTTGCTTCTTTATGTGCGCGTTGTCTTTTGTTTTCTTCCATCACCTTCCTGGCAGTGGCAGTAGCAGCAATTGCCATCTTTTGCGGAATAAGGAAATTGCGCGCGTATCCTTCTTTTACTGAAACAATGTCATCTTTGTTTCCCAGCCGCTCAACGTCTTGTGTTAATATAATATCCATTTCAAGCCTCCTTTTTTATTTCATCATATCGGTTACATAAGGCAGCAAAGCAATCTGGCGTGCCCGTTTAATGGCCTGGCCCACTTTGCGCTGGTATTTCAGTGAAGTGCCGGTAATACGGCGGGGAAGAATTTTTCCCTGCTCGTTCAGGAATTTTTTCAAAAACTCCGGATCTTTGTAATCGACATATTTGATTCCGTTCTTCTTGAAACGGCAATATTTTTTCTTTTTGATTTCTACTGACGGCGGGGTCAGGTACCTGATTTCACTTGTATTCTGTGCCATTTTTTATCCCTCCTTATTTTCTGTTTTTTCTTTCTGAAGCCTTCTTCTTTTCTCACTGTATTCAACTGCGTACTTGTCGAGTTTAACAGTC
>JBNJGR010000230.1:0-4389 GCA_051747885.1 Bacteroidota bacterium
TGACCCCACTGAAAGAATTTTTGCGATTGTGAATTGTCGCCATATCCAAACTGTGGTCTCCCTAAAGTTTCAGTATAAACAACATTTAAATTAGCATTTGCTTCAATTATACCATCAAAAAGTGAAGATTCGCCATTAATGTTGAAATTATGTTTATCCTGTTGCGAGTTGGGGTGAATACCAGTCATATTTGCATTGGTATATCCCACGCGCAGTGATGACAATTCGCTGGTAGCAACAACATTTAATGAATTTTGGTATGTCACACCCGTTTCATAGAATGTTTCAACATCGTTTGGTGAGGCTACCCATGGAGCGGTAACCGGAGATGAGGTTATACCCTGTTCGTAATCGGCAGCACCCCACCAGTGAAGTACTTCCTGACCTTCATATTTTGGTCCCCAACTTTCGTCCATCGCATAATAAACAACGTTGTATTCCTGACCGTCGATGGTCGCTGTATTGAAATCGCCATAACCACCACCATAGGAATTTTGTTGTTTGGGAAGAATGGAAACCTGCTCAAAGTTGACACCTGAATTCACTTCAACTGAAAAAGATTTTCTGCCGGCATTACCTGATTTTGTGGTGATCATGATTACACCATTCTGTCCGCGGCTTCCATAAAGAGCGGATGCGGCACTACCTTTCAGTACATCGATACTTTCAACATCGTAGGAGTTCAGGTCGTTAATCATCGAACCATAATCGTAACCACCTCCACCTGTTTGCGTTGAGGTTGTGTTAAAGTTATCGTTGCTTACGGGCACTCCGTCCACAACAAATAATGGTTGGTTATTCTGGCTAAATGAGCTGGCCCCTCTAATCAGGATGTTTTGTGAACCTGAAAAGTTCTGTCCCTGAATTTGCAGACCGGCCACTTTACCGGAAAGTGAAGAAATCGGGTTGATGTCATTGGTAGCGACAATCTCTTCGCTACTTACCCCCTGCGAGGCATAACCCAACGATTTTTTCTCGCGGCTGGTACCTAATGCAGTTACAACAACTTCGTCAACACCGATAGCCTGAGGTTGCATGCTAACATTAATTGTACTTCTGCCGCTAATGGCAATTTCCTGCCTCGCCATCCCAACAAATGAGAAGACAAGGTTTTGTGCATCTTCGGGCACTTGCAACGAGTAACTACCATTAATGTCGGTAACAGTACCCAGTGTAGTACCCTGAACAACGATCGAGACTCCGGGAATCGGCTCTCCATCCTCAGCCGAAGTAACCGTACCGGTTATATTCATCGTCTGAGCATTTACTGCCAGGCTTCCCATGAAGAGGAGAATCGTGAAAAAAAACGTGATCTTTTTCATAGAAATAGTTTTAAATTATTAATTAAACAGCTATAAAATTTTATTAATTATGCTTCCCCATGTTTTAATCACTCATTGCATCCCCCAATGCAAATGAATGATTTGTAATTCCCTTTTTTTAAAAATAAATAATAAATGTTAAAAAACATAAAACAGGGGCAAATTTATAAAAACAATCGAATTACCAAAAATCTGTAATTAAGGATTGAAATAAAAACAAAAAATGAAAGAACATTAGTCAAAAAAGTTAAAAAGAAAAAGCCAGGAGGAAAGATTAATAACCTAATCTATGAAGGGTAATCGTGAAAAAAGAAGAGTGATTTCCTCCCGGCCATTTTCATTTTTAATTATAGTCGTCTAACATGACAAATTAAATCCTCCCTGTAAAAAGCATGAAACATTAGATTTATTTTCATCTCATTAAAATTGTTTATTTCATTTGTATTTTCCTCATTCCATCGTTTACTTTAAAGGTATTCAAAAGAATTCGCAAGCTCATTTCGATGTAACTCTCAATGAAACGAAGTTCGGCCTTAAAGCCAATCTTAATTCTTCTTGTTTGTGAATTTAAAGAATGAAAAATTCGTGTTCGTTTCATAAAAACAGTTTTAAATTAGCAATTAAACAGTATATATTTTTAAAAAGAAATGAATTCCCCCAAATTCAGTTCCAATAGTTACATTTTAATACTTTGCATAAATCACCCTAAAAAAACCCGTAACTTGAATTAATTAAATGTTAAAAAACATTAATCACAAATTTTATAAAAAGAATTGAATAAAAAAACGAATGCCTCATTTTTTTTTAAAATAATAACATGGCACAAACAACTGAATACAAACAGAATGAATTTTTACATGGTGCCATGGGTGAGACAATAAATGCTGGAGCTATAAAATTCTCATCAAATCCTTTAGCTCATCAACTACATAAACCAAATTCCTGTTCTGCCTAATAATTTTTAATTTTTGTTCATTTTTATAAGACTCTTGGCTGAACAAAACTGCATCCATACCAAAATTAATGGCCCCATTAACATCTACTTCCCAGTCATCTCCCACCATCAAACTTTTATTTTTTGGTGCATTAGACGACTTCACTGCATATTCAAATATTTGCCGGTGTGGTTTGGGGGACTGAATATCTTCGGAAATGAATACTTTGGTAAAATACTTTGCCAACCCGGTTGCTTCAAGCTTTTTAAACTGCACTTCGCGAAAACCATTTGTTATTATCAGTAACGAATATCCTTTCACAGTTAAATAATTAAGTAGCTCAACTGCACCTTCAATCAGTTTTTTCTGCTTCGGCATTTCACTCAGGTAAAGCGAGTTCATTTCACCGGCATCAACCCCACTGACATTTAACTCATCGATTGTTTTCTGAAAACGTTGCAGGACAAGCTCTTTTTTTACAACCTTTTTATTTCTGTATGCTTCCCATAATTCATGGTTATATTTTGAGTAGGTGTTAAAAAACAGAGTAAAATCTGTGCTTTCATTCAACTCCGGAAACTTTTGAAATGCAGTATGAAGCGCATGAAACGAATTAGTGTGGAAATCCCAGAGCGTATTATCCAGGTCGAAAAATATATGAGAATACCGCTTCTTACTCATTTTTCCCTTTTTTGTGCAGGCCATCCACAACAATCACTATTTCTCCTTTCGGTGGGTTTTCTGTATAAAAGTCAGCGAGTTCAGTTAAGGAGCCTCGTTTAACTTCTTCGAATAATTTTGAAATTTCGCGGCAAACACAGGCATTTCGATCGTTCCCAAAATGTTCAGCCAGGTAAGTTAACGTTTTTACCAACCGGAAAGGAGATTCGTAAAACACCATTGTGCGCACCTCTTCGGCAAGTTGCTGAAGCCGTTTTTGCCGGCCTTTTTTACGTGGCAAAAAACCCTCGAACACAAACCTGTCGGTAGGAAGTCCCGAAACAGCGAGAGCCGGGATGAGCGCTGTTGCACCCGGAAGGCACTCCACTTCAATGTCGTTTTTTACACACTCGCGAACAAGCAAAAATCCGGGGTCGGAAATAGCCGGTGTTCCTGCATCCGAAATCAATGCAACTGTTTTTCCTTCGGTTATTTTAGTTACAATTGAACCGGCAATTTTGTGCTCGTTAAATTTATGGTGTGAGGTTGCTTTTTTCTCAATTCCCAAATGATTCAATAATTTGGAAGAAGTCCGTGTGTCTTCAGCCAAAATCAGGTCGGCTTCTTTTAAAACAGTAATGGCGCGCAGGGTAATGTCTTCAAGATTACCAATGGGCGTAGGAACCAATATCAATTTTCCCGGATCAGCCATTTTGAAACCTGCGTTTTACAAGGTTTACAAATTTAAGGCTGGTTTCGTTCTTTTTCCATTTGAAGTTTCTGCGCAGAAAATCCACCGCTTCCTTAATATTCTGCATCGAATCGAGTGTTTTCACAGTTTCCAGGAACTTATCACTGTCCCCGTCGAATAACTCACGGATGTACTGAAAACGGTCATTGATTCCAATGGCCGCCTGAATGCTGCTTACCGGCCGGTTCGATAATTTATACTCCAGCTTATTCTGGTCCGTAATAATGTCGTTTACTGATTTCCCTTTCAAAAAGCTGTCACCCAGACGTGAATTGGCCTCTGTCCTTTCATTGTCTTCTTCCAGCATATCATCGTCTTTTTCTTCCTGCTCAACATTATTTTCCCGGCGGGTTTCTTCTGTTGCTGGCTTTTCCTGATTTACAACCTCTGGTTCAGGTTCCTTCTCTTTTTTTACTGTTTCCCGGCTATCTTCAACAGCAGGTTTTCCCTGATGTCCGGCTTCTTCTCGTTCTACTGGTTTTTCCTGTTCCGGCAATTCATCTTTTTGAATAGCAGCCGCTTCAATCGTTTGCTGAACTTTTTCAACTTTTTTCTGCTCAGAATCGGACAATGGCTCAGGACTATTCTTTTGCATTTTTGCTTCAAAAAGTTGCATCAGCTGCAGTAATCCTTTGGCACGGGAATGAACAAACTCCATTTCGAGGGAGTCGATGTTTTCCTGCGATTTCAGTTCGGCAATTAACTCCTCGAGTTCGCCCAT